>JAAYJR010000082.1 GCA_012522835.1 Bacteroidales bacterium | reverse complement strand
AAAACGCTGATTTCTGATAAAATCGAGTTGCTTTTGTATATCGGCATAGGGCTATTAGTATTTTTGGCTTTGGCACTTAAATATACTAATAATCTGTGAATTACAGAAGCCTCTATGCCGTTTTTTTTTATGCGATAATTTTTACCCTATTTTTACTTGCGAAACTTGAATTAATCAATAATAAAATTAAAAGCTATGATAAAAAAAACATGGATCATTTTTATTCCTTTTCTGATGAGCATGCTTATTATAAGCATTCAAAGTCAAGCTCAAACCTCCCGGATTAATCCGAACACAGATTCTCGTCAAAGGATTCTGTTCGATGATAACTGGAAATTTCATATAGGAGACGTTGAGCATGCAAAAAGTGCAAATTTTAACGACGACAACTGGAGGTTACTGAATCTTCCACACGACTGGAGCATGGAAGGTGAATACGACGAAAATGCAGCCACAGGAGGTAGCGGTGGATATCTGCCGACAGGAATAGGTTGGTATAGGAAACATTTCGACCTTTCTGATATTTCTAGGGAATGCTGGATCGAATTTGACGGGGTTTACATGAATAGCGAAGTTTGGGTTAATGGAAACTATCTGGGAAAACATCCCAACGGTTATGTCAGCTTTTATTACAACATTACCCCGTACCTGAAAAGAGGGAGCAATGTGATCTCCGTGAAAGTAGACAATTCAATCCAGACAAACAGCCGGTGGTATTCCGGATCGGGCATTTACAGGCATGTCTGGTTGAACTTCGCTGATCCGTTGCATATCTCTCAATGGGGTACATACATTACCACCCCGGCGGTGGATAGTCTGACTGCTTCCGTAAACATAAAAACCAGCGTAGAAAATCATTACGAAAACACACAAAATGCGGTATTGAAATCTCAGATTATTGATTTCCGGGGAAATATGGTAACTGAAATTGAAACGCCTGTATCCATCCGGGCCAACGAACAAAAAGAGTTTACGCAGACATTGAGTGTGAAAAATACTCATCTGTGGTCCACTGATTCTCCTGCGATGTATACGCTGCGTTCATCGGTAGTATTGAATCAATCCACTAAGGATCAGTTTGACACACCTTTTGGCATTCGCTCCATCGAGTATGATGCTCTGAAAGGATTCCTGCTGAACGGGGAGCAAGTCAAGATGAACGGTGTTTGCTTACACCATGAAGCCGGATGCCTTGGTGCTGCAGTTCCCGAACAGGTGTGGGAACGTCGGTTTCGAATACTGAAAGAAATGGGATGTAATGCCATTAGAACTTCCCATAATCCCATGGCTCCTGAGTTTATGGACCTGTGTGACAAAATGGGCTTTCTTGTAATGGATGAGATTTTTGATGAATGGGAAGAAGCAAAAATTAATACCACTTCAGCCTATCACCTCTATTTTAAAGATAATTGGAAAAATGATGTGGTCTCTTTCATTCACCGCGACAGGAATCATCCCTCTGTGGTTATCTGGAGTGCCGGTAATGAGGTGCCTGACCAAAGTACTGAGCGGGGACAGATCGTGTTAAAAAATCTGCTTGATGTTTTTCACGCGGAAGATCCAACCCGACCGGTAACTCAGGCCAATGACCGGATTGCTTCGGATGGCTCTCCGGCACTGCTCCCTTTCCTTGAATTGCAGGATGTGGTTGGTTATAACTATGTTGACCGTTGGCACGAAAGGAGAGAGCAGTTTTACAGTGTGGATAAGATCAATCATCCTGATTGGAAAATGATCGGCACAGAAAACTCTAACATCGGGGGTGCCAGAGGGGAATATTCTTTGGAAGACGGGAATTACAGAAGTCGTCCTTATAATACCTCCATGATCCGTGCAGAACAACTTTGGAAATTCACGGCTACCCGCGATTATGTTTGCGGTGATTTTATGTGGACTGGGATTGATTATCATGGAGAGGCTCGCTGGCCGTACCGAAGTTCATACAGTGGAGTTATTGACTTGGCAGGATTTCCTAAAGACGGATACTATTTTTATCAAAGTCAGTGGACAAAAGACCCCATGGTGCATCTGTTCCCTCACTGGAACTGGGAAGGGAAAGAAGGAGAGATTATTCCGGTCATTGTTTATTCAAACTGCGATGCAGTGGAATTATTCCTCAATGGTAAATCGTATGGTGAACAACGATTGGAATTTCCAAGACCGGGAAATTCAGGGTCGTGGAATACCTACGACAAACCACCCGTCAATGGAACGACCGGTGATCTGCATCTTTCATGGCAAATCCCTTATGAATCCGGAGAGTTGAAAGCTGTGGGCAAAAAGAACAACGAGATAGTCAGCACCACCATCGTGACAACTGCCGGTGAGCCCGCAGCCATTAGATTGTCGGGTGATAAAAACACCGTAAAAGCCAATGGAAATGACATCGTCCATTTAACGGTTGAAATAGTTGATGAAAACGGCATCGTCGTGCCGAAAGCAAACAACGAAATCCGGTTTAATGTAAAAGGAGATATGACACTGATCGGGGTTGAAAATGGAAACGCAGGAGATTTAACACCTCCCAAATCTAAAACCAAAAAAGCTTTTAATGGCCTTATTCTCGGCTATCTTCAAGCTCCGTCCAAACCAGGTGAATCTGTCATCGAAGTAAGTTCACCCGGATTAAGAAGTGCTTCTTTCAAAATAGATATTGCTCAATAAATTGAAAGAAATAGTTTATCAAACAACCTCAGGATACAGACTGAAATCAGTCTGTATCCTGAGGCAAATTAGCACAGTAACCTCTATGAAAAAATGCTTGAGATCGTGGTGGATAATTATACTGATACAAATCGTTACTGGAAATTTATATGCACAAAAAACATTTCAAATTTATAAAACGGAAACACCACCTTTAATAGATGGATTTGTAAATGATGAAACGTGGGATCATCTATCTTCGATTGATACATTTCTGCAAAGAGAACCCATGCTGGGAGAGCCTTTATCTGAAAATACAGAGGTGTTTGTTTGTTTCGATTCACAATTTCTCTATTTTGGCATAAAATGCTATCAGCCAGAAGAAACAGTTTTTGCCAAACAAATGAAGTTTGATGAAAGTTATTATACAGACGATCGTTTCGCCATCATCTTAGATACCTATTCTGATCATCGAACGGCCTATTTTATAGGAATAAATGCCTTGGGAGGAAGAGAAGATGCCATCATTCAAGGCAATTCGATGAATAGCAGTTGGAACGGACTCTGGAAAGGTAAAGCCCAAATCACATCAGAAGGCTGGGAGGCTGAAATAGCTCTGCCATTCAGATCACTCAGTTTTGATAAGAAAAGCGACAGCTGGGGACTGGTAATGAACCGGTTTATCACAAAGAAAAGAGAATGGGGTTCCTGGCCCGTTGCCAATATTAATGCGTCGCAGTTTTCCATTGCCGAAACAGGGATGTTAAAAGGATTAACAGGAATAACCCATGGGGTGGGCATCGATTTCTCTCCATATTTTATCACCGGATTTGATGCGAAAAACGGTGAAAAACCTGAAATGAAATTAAATGCGGGAGCTGATTTGTATTACCAAATTGCTCCAAATTTAAAGGCTGCTTTATCAATTAACACTGATTTTGCTGAAACATAAGCTGACAGCCGTCAGATAAATCTCACCCGCTTTAGCCTCCGCCTGAACGAGAAACGAAAATTTTTTCTTGATGGTGCAAATTATTTCTCATTCGGTTCCGGAAGTAGTACTGCGGCACCTTCAGGAAAGATAGAGCCTTTTTTTTCGAGAAGGATTGGTCTGGATCCCATCGGAAAACCCATCCCGGTAAATTATGGAGCGAAATTGACCGGGAAAATAGGTCGATTCAATGTTGGATTATTGAATATGAGTGACGACAGGGACTATGGCAATACTAATTTCAGTGTGGCAAGAATGAGTTATGACATTGGGAAACAATCTACGGTGGGTCTGATCAGCACCTATGGAAATACGAATGATTCCATACAAAACGGAGTGGCGGGTGTTGATCTGAAACTGGCCACTTCTACCTTTAAAAGAGATAAGAATGTTTCCCTGGATCTGTTTATTCTTAAATCAGTTACCGACAAATTACATGGAAAAAACTATTCCTGGGGAGCCACATTTGCTTATCCGAATGATTTAATTGATTTTCAGTTGGGGCATGTGCAAATTGGAAAAAATTTTCATACAGGTATAGGGTACGTTTCTCGTACAAATATTAAAGAAACCTTTGGATCTCTCATGATTGAACCAAGGTTAAACAGTATGGGTGTAAGACAGCTTTTTTTCGGAGGATCTTTTGACTATGTGACGGACTTCAGTCATAAGCCGGAAACCAGATCATTCGGATTTACTCCTTTCAGCATACTCTTTGAGTCTGGAGAAAGATTCACCTATAGTTTGAATCGCAGGTATGATCATTTTGATCAGGACTTTAATATTTTCTCTCATTTTATTATTCCGGCGAATGAATATAAATGGTGGGAAAATCAACTATCTTTGTTCACGGAAGGGAGCCGTAAATTATCTGGACGTTTGTCATATGGATTTGGAGACTTTTACACCGGACAAAAGAATAATCTCAGCGTAAGTGCGAATTGGAAGATTGCCGTTCCGTTCATGATAAGCAGTTCAATTACTACAAATCAAATCAAACTGCCGGACGGGAAATTTAACACCCATATCTTCGAATTCAATCTGAACTGGTTGTTTAGTCCGGATATCACCGTCTATAATTCATTTCAGTATGATAACCTATCAGAAATAGCTGGATGGCAAAGTCGTTTCCAATGGATTTTGTCTCCGGGCAATGAAATTTTGTTCGTATGGAACTCCAGCTTTTTAAAAACCTTAAATAGTTATTCCTGGGATGAAGCCGGCTTGCGCTTTAAAGTAAAATACAACATCCGTTTATAAGGATTGAAACATAAAATCGATTTTAATTCTATCAATAATGAAAACAAATCGAAGAGTTTTTTTAAAAACCATGGGGGCCGGTACGCTGGGACTTGGCATGGTCCCGGTCTTTCAGCTGACTTCCTGTGCCTCCAAAACAAAGGATAATGACCTGCTGACGTTTATGATCACCGGGGATCCCAACGTGGAAGGATTGCCAAAGTGGCCGGTTTATACAAAAGAAAATGGGGAAATCATGATTTTAAATGACACCTGTGAAGTGAGAAACGATCCCGACAGGGAGGGAAGAAAACTTTTATAATTACATTCAGATGAAATACAACATTTACTTATTGGCCTGGGGGCTAATTACGACTCTCTTTACACAGGCACAGCCTAAAAATTTTGAGAACCCGAGATTCATTTCAGAAAACAAGCTGGAACCGCACAGCACCTATTATACATTTCCTTCTGAAGCAGAGGCCCTGGCTAGTGACAGGGAACAGTCTCCGTGGATAAAATTCCTGAATGGTGACTGGAAATTTTATTTTTCTCCCGATACGGCTTATGTTCCTGCAGGGTTTGCAGAAGCAGGGTTTGCCGTTGATAGATGGGATGACATTGATGTTCCCTCCTGCTGGGAAATGCGGGGATACGGTACTCCCATTTATACCAACTCCGTATATCCGTTCCCGGTGAATCCCCCGTTCATTGAACGCGAAAATCCGGTAGGCATTTATGTCAAAGAGTTCTCCATTCCGGAGGGATGGGATAACCAGGAGGTAATTCTTCATTTTGGCGGGGTCAGTTCAGCGTTCAATCTATGGGTGAACGGACAAAAAGCCGGATACAGTCAGGATAGCCGCCTGCCTGCGGAGTTTAACATCACCCCGTTTCTGCACGCAGATAATAACCGGATAACAGTACAGGTGTACCGCTGGAGCGATGGCAGTTACCTCGAAGACCAGGACCATTGGCGAATGAGTGGAATCCACCGTGAGGTCTTTATGATGGCGCGCCCCAAGGTTCACCTGGCAGATTTTACTGTACGTACCCGCTTCGACGATACTTACCGGAATGCTTGGCTGCAGATACGGCCTGTCATTGAAAACCTGAACCAGACTAATCTGGATGGATGGACCGTGGAAGCCCGTCTTTACGATGCCGACCGCCGGGAGGTGCTGGAGCAACCTCTGACGGTACCGGCCAACAGCATTTATAAGGAGAGGTATCCACACCGCAACACTGTGTACTTCGGAATCATGGAAACACTGATTGAAAATCCCCGACAGTGGTCAGCCGAACATCCTTACCTGTATACCCTGTCACTCTGCCTAAAAAATGGATCAGGCGAAGAGGTGGAGGCCTTTGCCTCAAAAATAGGATTCCGTGAGGTGGAGCTGCAGGAGGGTCGGTTGCTGGTAAACGGACAGGAAGTAAAACTGAAAGGCGTTAACCGCCATGACCACAGTCAGCTTAATGGCAAAACAGTTTCCCGGGAAGAGATGCGAACCGATGTGCTGCTGATGAAGCGATTTAACATTAATGCCGTGCGAACATCTCACTATCCCAACGATCCATATTTTTATGATTTATGCGATGAATACGGTCTCTATGTAATCGATGAAGCCAACATCGAAACCCACGGGGTAGGCGGACTGCTCTCAAACAACACCCGCTGGGCTTATGCCTTCCTCGACCGGGTAATCCGCATGGTGGAGCGCGATAAAAACCACCCGTCCATTATCTTCTGGTCACTTGGTAACGAATCGGGCTGCGGACCGAATCATGCTGCTGCTGCCGGCTGGGTTAAGGATTTTGATCCTACCCGTTATGTACATTATGAAGGAGCCCAAGGCAATCCCGAACATCCGGCATACATCAAACCAGGCGCACAGCAACAACCACAATATATGGCCAATCCGACTGATCCCAATTACGTGGATGTGCTCAGCCGCATGTATCCCACGCCTGCACAACTGGAAGGGCTCGCTGTCAGTCCCTATATTAAACGTCCCATTATAGCCTGCGAATATGCCCATGCAATGGGAAACTCCCTGGGAAACCTGAAGGAATATTGGGACATCATTCACAGATACCCCAATCTGATCGGTGCATTTATCTGGGACTGGATGGATCAGGGCTTGCGCCAGACCGATGAAAACGGAAGGGAATACTGGGCATACGGCGGCGATTTTGGCGATACACCCAATGACGCCAATTTCTGCATCAACGGCATTGTGGCAGCTGACCAGACACCTCATCCGGCCCTGTGGGAAGTAAAAAAAATCTTTCAGGATGTATCAACAACTCTGCGTAGCAAAGGACAATTTAACGTAAACATACTCAACAGGTATTCCCATAGCGATTTGTCACACCTCGAACTCCACTGGAAACTGCTGGCAAACGGCGAAACAGTGCAGTCCGGAACAGAAAGAATACCACCCTGCCTGCCGGGTGCCAGTATGGATATATCCTTAGGAGTGCGATCCTACCATCCGGATCCTGAGAGAGAATACATACTGGAAGTTAATTATCTGCTGAAAAGCGAAACCTTATGGGCACCAAAAGGGTATGAGCTGGCGTGGGATCAAATGATTGTTAATACCCCGTCCACCGTCCCCACGCTGGTTACGGAAGGAAACCTGACAACCGAGATACTGGACGACGGCATAAGAGTTAGCGGCAGGCGTTTTACAGCCACCTTCCAAAAATCTTCCGGAGCCCTGATCTCATATCTGAACAACGGCACAGAGATGTTGAAAGAACCCCTTCTTCCCAATTTCTGGCGGGTGCCTACCGACAACGATCTGGCGGCAGGAAACCAGCTATTTCGTTCCATGCGTGTATGGAAAGACGCAGCCGGCAAAACGGAACTGATCAGCTGGAAAGTGACAGAAAAAGAGGGTCTGACCGAGATCCACGGAAGATACCGGCTTCCGGTGGAAAACAGTACGCTCGGACTCACGTATAAGATATCTGGCAACGGGTCACTGCAGACAGAGATGACCATCAACAAAGGGAAAGAGACACCTCCGCTACCTAGCCTGGGAATGCAGTTCGCAGTAGCCGATGATTTTACAGAGGCTGCATTCTATGGCAAAGGGCCCCATGAATCGTACTGGGATCGGAAGGAGGGTGCTCGCTTGGGACTTTATCATATACCGGTCAATGACCTGTCTTACCTGTATGTGCGTCCCCAGGAAAACGGGAACCACAGCGATGTGCGGTGGTTACAACTGCAGGGAAAGAAAGGTCAGCTCACGGTTATCGGCATCTTTTCCTTCGATTTTTCCGTCTGGTCATGGTCCCCCGAAAACCTAGAAAAGGCAACGCACATCAACGAACTGGAGACAAGGGATGCATACACCGTAAACATCGATTATAAGCAAATGGGACTGGGTGGTGACGATTCCTGGTCGGAAAAGTCAACAGCTCATCCCAAATACCGGTTGTCTGATGATACGTACCACTTTTCATTTATCCTAGATTTCTTAAAATGAGAAAAAGGGGGTAATTTTGAATCGGAGACGACTGAAGTGATAATTTTTAAAAAAAAATCGATTTCAATACAGCACAACAGATGATACATAGATTGATCCTGGCATTTATAGGTATTTGCGGCTCATTGACAGTCACCGGACAGAGCATGAACTACCAATCCTTTGATAATTTTGCATTAAGCCGGGAAGCCAACTCGGTCCGTTTTTTTCTTCAGGATGAACAAGACTTGTTGTGGATCGGAACAAACAAGGGACTGTTTAGCTACGACGGATATGAATCGATCCCCCATTTTACTCCGGGAAGCTCTGAAAGCCGGTTGATCCACTGTGGTTTATTCTATAAATCGCATTACCTGCTGATGGGCACGGAAAGAGGCATCCTGATGTACGATTATAAATTCGAAAAATATATACCCTTTGAGATTGAATTTATAAAGGACGTCCGGACCATGACATTGACGGAACACGATTTATGGATCGGGAGTACCGACGGTCTCTATCGATATAACTTCGAACAACAGAGGATTATCGAAATGTTTGCCGATTCTTCCGGACAGAGAAAATCCGGGATCATCTATTCCTTGCTCAGAGATAACGGTTTCGTTTATATGGGAGGTATCGGACAATTGGGCAGGTTTTCGGTGGACGACTATCACTTTGAGCAAATCCGTCCGAATGATAACAGTGTAGGCATTGTCAATTCCCTGCTAAAAGATGAAAAACGCAATTGTATATGGATCGGGGAAGGACGGCGGCTGTCCAAGTTTTCACCGGCATCCGGTTTGTTTCAATTTATACCGGGTTTCCCGGTGGTGAAATCAATGGAGATGGACAGGGACAACAACCTCGTTTTAGCTACCGACAACGGAATATACATCTACAACGAGCAAGAAACGAAACATTTTGTGCACAATACCCTGAAACCTAACTCACTTACCAACAATGTGGTCTGGAATGTCTTCCGGGATAGCACCGACAATATATGGATGGGCACCGACTATGGAATTTCAATGGCTCCGCACTACCGTAAGTTTGAATTCTTACCCATCTTCCATTTTACCGGTTTGGAGGAGGGAAACCAGTTTTACTCCATCATCCGCGATTCGAAAGGATTTTACTGGTTCGGAGGTGACAATGGACTCATTCGCACCCGTCAGCTTACGTCTGCTGATAAGGAGTTTAGGTGGTATAATCTGGATAACAAAGGTTTCCGTCTGCCACATAACCACATAAGAACCATTTATGAAGATGCTGAACATCAATTATGGATTGGAACGGATGGGGGTACGTTCAGATATAACGAACGAACTGAAAAATTCATCAGCTATCATTTTCTCAGCAGAGATAAAAACTACAGTGCCGGCTGGGCCTATGATTTCCTTGAAGATCGATCGGAAAACTTATTGATTTCAAGTTTCAACGGAGGCATTTTTAAAATTTCCAAAGAGCGGTTGTCAGACGATGACCGCAACATCACGGCAGACGCTCATTTTTCGGAGAGAAACGGACTGACAAGCAATAACATCGATCAAATTGTCCTGGACGGCCGGGGAAACATCTGGGCACTAAACCAGAACAGGGGAATTGATGTCATCGATGACTCCACCGGCGCGGTCTCCCAATTTCCCATCATGGAATATACCAACGGCAACATTCCCAACTATATGATCACAGACACCAATCAGCATGTCTGGGTTGGATTCCGAAACGGGGTGGTGCATATTGACCCCCAAACCGGTAAGATTCGAACTATCCCCTTGGAAAAAGCAGAAAATGCTGCAGTGTTTTCTATGTTGCAGGTGGGAGATAACATTTGGGTTTCTACTTCAGAGGGACTCTGGGTAGTTGGTAAAGAAGAATATACAACACATTTTGTACCGGTCAATAACCACGTGTTCTACAGCATTTATTATGACGAATCAACCAATCAAATCTTACTTGGAGGAACCGACATAATTGCCACATGCTCCCCTTCTGTTCATGAAATGCTCAATGAACCACGTAAAGTCATCATCTCTTCTGTCATAGTGAATAATAAGCGCTATGTGAATGCTGCGGATGAACCGGCTGTGCGATTTAGCAATAAAATTGAGCTGCCCTATAATCAAAACAATGTCACTATCAAGATTTCAGATTTACAATATGCCAAAGAAAACAGGAGCAACTTCTATGTGTTCAAACTGAAAGAGAAGGATGATTGGTTGGATTTGAAATCAATCGACAATACGCTGATATTGAATAAACTTCACTGGGGTACATACGACCTGACTATTGCCATGCAGGGATTGGAGGAAACCTCTCCGGAGGTGTTAAGTACATTCCGGATTATCATCAATCCCCCTTGGTATGGAACCATGTTAGCCAAACTGATCTATCTTCTCCTACTAACCGGATTCATTCTGTGGACAATTCAGTTTTTCACTCAACGTAACCGGCTGAAGTTTGAACGGCTTGCCAAGGAGAAAACACTAGAACAGGCTAGAATAAAGGTTGATTTTTTCACCAACATCGCCCATGAGTTTAAAACCCCGCTGAGTCTAATTATCGCACCACTTAGCCGGCTGATTCAGGAAGTAAAAAGTAGCGAAGAGAAAGATGCCCTTAAGATGGTTAATCAGAATGCTATGAAGCTTAATTCATTGGTCCAGCAGGCGATCAGCTATTACCGGGATGACAGTAAAATACCGATGGGACTCTTGTTGTCACGGGTGGAATTTGTGGAATTTGCCCGGAGTATCTTTTCAACGTTTGAAGAGAACATGAAATGTCGGAAAACCGTCTTTCTGTTTCATACAAATCATGAAAAAATAGTGGTTGATGTTGATGTGCTGAAAATTGAATCCGTATTAAATAATCTGCTGTCCAATGCTTGTAAATACACCGGTGACGGTGACACCGTCATTTTGTCACTGGAGTATTTACCAAAGGAAAACAGTTTGAAAATCAAAGTGTCAGACACAGGCGCCGGCATTCCGGAAAAGGACCAGCCCTATATCTTTCAACGATTTTTTAAATCACCTTCCAATGTGGAGCGGGAAGGAACCGGCATCGGATTGTACCTGGTGAAGAGTTATACAGAGCTTCACGGTGGATCGGTAGAGGTCGTTTCTCATCCGGATGAAGGAACAACTTTTTTGGTGTGCCTGCCCGTTATTATATATGATTCTGAGGAACACATCGAACCAAAAGAGATGCAGGACAACGAACTCAACAAAAAACCACTTATCGCCATTGTGGAGGACAACGTGGCCATTGCCCAATTTATCCACAATATTTTTGCCGGCGAATATCAGTGTGTTACAGCCCATAATGGGAAAACCGGATTAAAAATTTGCACCGACCTAAAACCCGATATCATCATTTCCGACATCATGATGCCTGTGATGGACGGACTGGAGATGTGTCAACGTCTTAAGAAGAACATGCCCACCTCCGCAATCCCGGTGATTTTACTGACAGCCAAAGACGATCAGGAGACAGAACTCAAAAGTATACAACTGAAGATCGATGCATTTATTTCGAAACCCTTTGATTCAAATATCTTATATTACCGGGTAAAACAGTTGCTTGAGACAGAAAAACAGCTGGAGAAAAAAATACGGATTAAGAACCTTTCCACCCTAACAAAGGAAAAAGTATATTCAGCCGACGAAAAATTTCTGGCCCACATTACAAAAATCATAGAAGATCAAATTGCCAATCCTGACCTGAATGTCAGCTTCCTCTGCAAGCAGGCCGACATTTCACAAAAACAGATGTATCGGAAGATTAAGAGCCTTACCGGCCTGACAGCCGTTGATTACATCAAATCCATCCGGATGAAAAAAGCTGCCATCCTGCTGTCAAATAAAAATTTTACCGTGGCCGAAGTCATGTATAAAGTAGGCTTTTCCAACCATTCCTATTTTGCCAAATGTTTCAATGAGGAATTTGGAAAGACTCCTCGTCTGTTTGTTGATCAATAACTTATTACTTTTTATCACTACTGTCCGGTTTAATTTTCCCAAAGTGGCAGGAAGGGATAATCGGACTGTTTATTTAAATTATTATTGCCACTAAAGAGATCTTTGATATTCGTTTTTTCAAACAAAGCCAACCCTATAGTCTGAGTGAAGGTATATAAACTTACAGGGATGCCCAGTTTCTTTTTAGCAATTGCTGCGAAAAGATAAGTGCAGATCGCTATCCAGATCTGACAGTTGACAGCATTTTCACTTGTACCGTAAAAGGCTTTTATACGAAGATGCTGTTTAAACTATTTGAAGAACAATTCAATTTTCCACCGTTCGCGATATAGCTCAGCAATGGTCAGGGGATTAAGTGAAAAGTTGTTGGTCAGAAAATGGTAAACCTTTCCATCTGTATAGTCTTCGTATGTCACAAGACGTAGTTCAGCCGGGTATTTCTTTGCCAAATACTATTTGGTAAGTCGGATGGTGACATCATCCAGTATACCAGTACTTGAGTCAACGTTCTGTTTTTTCAATTATCATAAAATTAATGTGGTCCTTGGACCTGGTGATAAAGAATGCCTGCTATTTGTGAATGTTGCTGTAAAGTCTATTGAAGTCCGTATTGCCCTTATCCATTATATAATAAGAACCGGCTTCTATGGGGATCGTATCAAGTATGTTTACATCATGTACATTCGCATTGGTGATATCGATATAGATTGGTATTGAACCTCTTAAATCAAGAACGGTATGCATCTTTACGGCACCTTTGGTCTTTCGAAATTTTGCCCAGGGAACAGGCTTAAGCACAGATCAATTGTTGTGCTGTCCAAAGCATAGACCATATTGTCAATATTCAATCTAAAATTGGGATCATCTGCAAATAAGGGTCTGGCTTGTTTGATTAAAACTTGGGCATAATCGGCATAGATTTTCCAATTTCGTTTCTCGTTAGCCTCGGCAAATGTAGATTTTGCAGTTGCGGATCTCAGCCCGGAGTGATAAAGCTTCGATGAAAAAGCAGTTAAACTATGTTCAATGTCTCGGAGGCTTTTTCCACAGAAATTGACAGGCCCGGAAAATTCTATTTATTTGCTGTTTTTGTCCAAAATGTGCTTTTCACTGTATTCTTTAGTGGATATCTTTGTGCAAATAGTAGAGAAATTTAATAAATTATCAACCTTATGAAAAGAATTAAACCTGAAAAAAAGCATCTAACTCTCTGTTTGGGTTTTTTGCTTGTGTTGTTTTTGATGTCAACAAGTTGTCAGAAAAAAGTTGCACCACCTTTCATCATCGGTGCTGATATCTCATTTGTCCCTCAAGGTGAAGCCCGAGGAGGATCTTATACAGACGTTACCGGAGAAGAAAAAGATATTTGCCAAATCATGGCAAATCATCATTTCAATAATATCAGGTTACGGCTTTTTGTAAATCCTGAAGCAGAGCGTGGATATTCCAGAGATGGTTTTTGTGGCCTTGACGAAACGGTAAAAATGGGCAGAAGAGTTAAAGATGCCGGAATGGACTTTACTCTTGATTTCCACTACAGTGACACTTGGGCCGACCCAGACAAACAGTTTAAACCATCTGCATGGGAAGGAAAAAGTGGTAAAGAATTAGAAAATGCGTTGTATGAATATACAAAAATGACATTAACCACTTTTAAAGATGCCGGTGCTGCACCAGATGTTATTCAGATTGGAAACGAAATTAGCCATGGTATGGTTTGGCCTGAAGGAAAAGTTCTTGACAATGCTACAGAAGAGAACTGGGCAGCTTTGATGAGTCTTTATATCGCAGGTCAAAAAGCATGTCGCGAAGTTTTACCAAAAGCAAAATTAATGATTCACCTGGCACTTGGTGGTGAAAACATTTTATGCCGTGAATACCTTGACAAAATGAATCAGTATGGTGCTGAATTTGATATTATCGGATTGTCCTATTACGAACAGTGGCATGAAACCTACAACGACCTCAAAACAAACTTGTACGATCTCTCGGCCAGATATAATAAACCTGTATGTGTTGCGGAATATGGTGCTAACAAAGACAACATTAAAATTATAAACGATATTGTACGTTCGGTTCCAAACAATCTGGGATACGGCACCATGGCATGGGAACCCACCAGGGTTTTGTTCTCTCAGGAAGGAGAGGCTTCTGAAGAGATATTAAGCATTTACGATGCGATAGCCACCCAGTATGCCGACCCCGATAATCAACCTGTTGTAGAACCTCCTTTCGAACGGACCGTGGAAATTGAAGCACCGGTTATTGGTGCCGATATCTCTTTTGTGCCTCAAGAAGAAGCAAGTGGAAAAACATACACTGCAGATGGTGTTGAAAAAGACGTACTCGAAATTTTAAAAGAGAATAAGTTTAACTGGATACGATTACGTTTATTTGTTGACCCGGATGCTGAAAACGGCTACTCAAAAGGAGGTGGAGGTTTCTGTGGATTGGAAAAGACCCTTGAAATGGCCTGGAGAATCAAAGCTTCTGACATGAAATTCTTACTCGACTTCCACTATAGCGACACATGGGCTGATCCAGGCAAACAGTTTACTCCTTCTTCATGGGAAAGAAATAGAGGTTCAGGTCTTGAAGGGCAGATATACAACTATACTGCTGACGTTGTCAAACGGTTTATTGCAGAAGGCGTAAGACCTGACATGGTACAGGTTGGAAACGAAATTAACAATGGTCTGTTATGGCCGCAGGGAAAACTTCCTGAGGGGGACGAAAAAGTGGATTCAGATGAAGAAATGGAAAGTTTCTGTGTTCTGTTGCGTTGCGCAAGTGCCGCAGTACGTGCCGTTGACCCAGGCATTGCTGTGATGGTACATATAGCTTGTGGTGGACAAAATCCTGAATCTGTTGCCTTCTTCGATAAAATCATCAGCAGGGACGTGAAATTCGATGTAATTGGGCAGTCATACTATCCACAATACCATGGAACTCTTGAAGACCTGGAATACAACCTTAACGATCTTGTTGAACGTTATAATAAACCAATATTTGTTGTTGAATATAACGAAAGCAGGAAAGAGGTTAACGATATAGTTCACAACATTCCAAATGGGATGGGACTGGGAACTTTTATCTGGGAACCAACATCGCCCACTTGGGGTGGCTTATTCAACAGAGAGGGTGAAACTACAGACTACATGGATATTTATCCGGAAATTTATTCGGAATACACAAAATAAAGTCAGACTATTTCTCGCTATGGCATAATTCACATGTTAGTCATTTTCTCTCGACAGCAAAATCCGAAGGATTAGAGGGACATCTGTTGATATTGAAATTAAAAAGATAGAGAGATTACCTTCGTTATAAATTGATACTTAAAATAAGGTAAGTAAATGAAAAGATTATTCAGAATTTTAATGCTGGCAGTTGTTGCAGTATGTATTACAGCACCCCCTGCTTTTTCAGGGAGTTGGGTAAATTTTAATAAGGGATGGAAGTTTACCAAAGGCAATCCCGAAAATGCCCAGGCTGTGAGTATTGACGATTCATCGTGGGAAAACGTAAAGATACCACACGACTGGGCAATAGCCAGCCCGTTCGACCCTGATGGTAATGGTGGCACAGGAAAATTGCCCTGGCAAGGAGAAGGGTGGTATCGTAAAGCTTTTGATGTAAAAGCCGAAGATCAGGGAAAAATTGTTTATCTCAAATTCGACGGAATAATGTCATCTCCCAAAATATATGTGAATGGGAAAATAGCTGGCCAATGGGATTATGGTTACAGTACATTTTACCTTGATATCACCAACTTTGTAAACTTTGATGAAGAAAACACCATTGCTGTTTATGTTGACACCAGAAACCATGGAAGTCGATGGTACCCCGGAGCTGGTATGTACCGAAAGGTTGAAATGATGGTGACAAACAAGGTTCATGAAGAAATTTGGGGGACATACATCACTACACCTGTTGTTAAAGAAACCTATGCCGAAATACGGGTTCTTACCAATATCAAGAATCTGGATTCCAACGATCAGCAGGTTACTATAGAAACCAGTGTTATAAGTCCTAACGGAAAGGCAATTCAAACTTTTAGAACAAGGGAAAAAAAGGTTTCTTCAGATGGAGCACTCGAATTCGACTCATGGATGACAATAACAAAGCCAAGCCTTTGGGATCTTGACAATCCTGTATTATATACGCTAAAAACCGATGTAATTGTTGATGGTAAAGTTGTTGATTCAAGCGAAACTCCTTTTGGTATAAGAACTTTTGAATTTACTGCCAACGATGGGTTCTTCCTAAATGGCAAACATGTCCAGATTCAAGGAGTAAACCTACACCACGACCATGGACCATTGGGAGCTGCATTTTATACAAGGGCCATGGAGCGTCAGATTGAAATCATGAAAGAAATGGGGTGTAATGCCATTCGAACAAGTCATAACGTATGTGCACCTGAACTGGTTGAGTTATGTGATAAAATGGGAATGCTTGTTTTTAACGAAGCTTTCGATAAATACGATAACAAGGCGGATATTACTCCCGAAACTGATTTTTACGAATTTGGCGAAAGGACAATTAAAAACTTCGTAATGCGCGACCGCAACCATCCTTCTGTAATTATCTGGAGTGTTGGAAACGAAATGGGCGACATACAGAGCAATTCAAACTATGGCTTGCAAAGATTGGCTGCTATGGTAGGATTTGTGAGACGATACGACATTACACGTCCTGTTACCATGGCTAGCGATCAAAACCAGAATGCCCATTGGCGTCATTTTGATTATTACGACATCCATGCCTATAACTACGCACAACGTTGGCTACCTGCCCGGACGATGGAACCTTCAAAAAGTGTTGTTATTAGCGAATCGGCATCAACAGTAAGTACCCGTGGTTATTACGATTTAAATATTCCGGAAGATTTTTTAGATCCTACTGAGGTCCGAAGTTCAAGTACATACATTGAAAATATTCCCAAAAGTGCAACTCCCGGCCAGAAAAGTACCGGTCGTAGAAATGCAGGGGGCCCGCCGCAAGGTTTCCAATTTCCCGGAGCTGGTACAGGAAACTCTGGAGAAGCCAGAACTCAGGTAAGCTCGTATGATACAGAAGCACCTTCATGGGCCGAAGTTTGTGACGATGATTTTATGTGGCAGGAAAACGACAACTACCTGGCCGGAGAATTTGTGTGGACCGGCTTTGACTATTTGGGCGAACCAACACCTATCAGATCGGCACGCAGCTCATACTTTGGTATTGTTGATCTTTGCGGTATTCCAAAAGATCGCTACTTCTTATACCAAAGCCACTGGAGACCAGATTATAATATGGTTCATATTTTACCGCACTGGAACTGGGGTGGAAACAAAGGAAAAAATGTTCCTGTATTCGTTTATACAAATGGCGATGAGGCTGAATTATTCCTAAATGGGGAATCATTGGGGAAAAAAGCTAAAAAACCACTATCTGCCGTTTCAAAAGAACGTTACCGCTTGATGTGGCTCAATGTTGAATATGAGCCGGGTGAATTAAAAGCCATTGCTTATAAAGAGGGCAAAGTTATTGGAGAGGTTGTTGTTAAAACTGCAGGTGAACCATACTCAATAAAACTCACACCGGACAGAACAAACATTGAAGCCACAGGAGACGACTTAAGTTATGTTTTGGTTGAAGCCTATGATAAAGAGGGTAATCTTTGCCCACTTGCAGACAACTTAATTCATTTTGAAGTCAAAGGATCAGGAGAAGTGGCTGCTGTTGGAAACGGTAATCCACAGTCGCTTGAACCGTATGTCGCCGATTACAGAAAACTATTCTTCGGGAAGGCAATGCTCATTTTAAGATCAAAAGAGGATGAGGCAGGAAAAATTGATGTTGTAGCAACTTCTAAAGGACTAAGAACAGCAAAAATTTCTATAACAACAAAATAGTGCACACTGCCTTTTAGCTATAAATCAAATATTAAATCAAGAGGCTGTCTCATAATAAAACATGAGATGGCCTTTTTTTGGCTTTATGACAAAGAGATCTTAAAGGACATCCCTGGCAACGCACTGCCTGATAATGATGTACCTCCTGTATGAAACCGGTTTTTGTTTTCTGCTTCTGCGTGTAGATCAGATGCATGGGCCAGCCCATGGGACAATAGAAGCAATCCTGTGTCCCGTTGTAATAAAAGTTGTAATAAAAATTGGAGGAGCGAAAAGGATCGTTCATCCATTTCTTTGAGTGCTCTTTATGGTAGTAGTTGTATTTGATAAAGGTATTGATTCCTTTATCCTGCGCGTAAAGATAGTTCTTCTATGCGGCAGGAGGAATAAATATTACGAAGGTAAGCATAGACAATCAGTTTGAGCATTAAACGAGGATGATAGGCGTGACTACCCGGATGAGACTATTTTTTATACAAACTCTTCAAATCTATCTGTTCAATGATGTGGTGAACTACCCCCGGATCATTCTGTGCAATCATTTCACCCAAACAGGGTGGAAGAAGCAGATTGTCGTTGGTAGTGTAAGATTTAAACATTATCAATGAGCAGTGCCATTATTAACCTATACTATTTCATCTCTGATCTGGCAGTGGGAATTTTTTGAGATTATGGATTTGGGGTTTCTAAGACACAGCTGACCGGAACAGGCTCCTGTTCCTACAGCAGTTGCTATAGGAACAGGAGAATATTTTTCATCTATTTTACTAATATCCAATGCCTGATCATTTAATAGGCAGATTCTAATTACCACTAAACTTCAAATATGTTTTATTGGTATATCCCTTTTGTGGCAAAATAGGATCATTCACATAGTCTCCCCAAGCAAGATTTGGAACATTCCATTCGTTATTTACGATGAATTTGACATCTCCTTTGACTCCTGAGCCAAGAATACGGAATGAATCAGAGGACACGATACCGGTTGAATTATCCCCACTGTTTGAAACGACAATTTTTATAGTGTGTTGTCCTTTTGATAATCCTGTTTTTGTAAAGAGTTCAACCGGAGGTTGCGGCTGCGGTTCCTCATTTGCATTCCTTCGCGGAGCTCCAAAACCGAAACGACCTCGCATTGCTAAGCTGACATTACCTGATTCAAGTTTATCATCAATATAAATATCTACAGTCCCTCCATTTAGATCTCGCGAACCGGACCAGATTATACCAATGCCGTCAAAATTAAATTCAATAGTACTCCCGGAGGCATTTGAACGTTTTTGGCCTTCTGAACTTGTCCATTCACCTGAATAATTGATACGCGAATCAGTATAGTCGATTATATTTTCTTTAGCCGGAATCACTTCGAGACGTACATAATCTTTCCCATCTGACAAAGCTTGAATTCCTTTTTCTGAGCCTTCAAGCAAGGCTGATGCATTATATATGTTTTCTTTAGTCCCACGGAAGTCTCTGGCTCCACGTTCAGCAGGGTCATTCCTGCTAAACAAGGTAAAGTCTTTTTCATCTTCAGCCCATAGCCAGGATGGAGTTTCGCCATATTGCTGGTTATGTCCCTTACCTTCACGATATGCAGTTCCTTTGTTTCTGCCTATATGATCTTCGGGATAAACAGACCAAAGGCCCTCACGCTCCCAACTAAGTCTGTCAACATCTGAACTAACAACATATGCAACACCTAATTCCCAGTAACCACCAACATCACGATTATATCCTTCTGCTACCAGTCTTCGGGTTAGAGGTGGTAGTTCACTTAACAGGGTGTATTGAGTAGTAATCAATCCATTACCATCTATTTTGACTTCAAAATCAACATCTGCAATCTCATAGCTTCCGGTAATATTTAAAATAGCTTCCGAACCTTCAGTCGTAGCATCGATACTTTTTAAAATCCATTCGCCAAGTTCCTGTCCAATAAGATTAAGATAAGGGCCACTTTCTATGATTTTCTCACCTTTGAATATACCACTTGTTATCAATCCGGTATGACGACTGAAGAGCAACTCAAAATTATTACCTCTAACAGAAATGTTATCATTATTGGTTTCAATTTGCGGAGCAGCCCCCTGTGGTTGAGGCAGTTCTGGTTTGTAAGAAGGTTTAACAGACAGGTTAAATTCATCTACAAGAATATCTTCCATTCTAAGAACTTTTACATTTACAACATCACCACCTTTCCATTGACGGGCAGGTATTTGAAAACTTCCCTCAGCATGAGGCTCAACATCAGGGCCGGTAATTTGACCGGATTCTGCCCCAACTGACCAGGTGATCTTGATCTCATTAAGATTAGTATGATCAAACCAGTTTTTTACAGGAATGCTTAATGGCTCATTAGCGCCAGGATTAGCATACTCTTTATTTTCAATACGTACGGGTGAATATGCTTTTTGGGTAAGCCAGTATTCAGGTTTTTTCCTTCTCCATCCGTCAACCAAACCCCAGTCATTGCTTGAAACGATTAACCTGTCATCAGGCACTATAGATGAATTATCCACAGCACACCAGATAGCACCTCCGAGCGCACCGTCTGTAGTGAAAATATTTTCCCACATTCTTTTTATGGATTCACCCCAGAAATTATGAATACCGGGATCACGTTTAAGTTCTTCTTTGATATAAACCGGAGTATGAGTATACTCGTCATGAAGAACCGGAAATTCTGATGGGTCTGTTTCTCTGGTACCACTCTGTCGACTTGTTTCCTGGCTTTTACCCGGGAGAGGTCCGCCTGCGTCCATATCGCGTTCCCAGTAAGGATAGTGGAAAGAAAATATATCGATGTATTTGGGTTGATCTTTAGGAGGAATCAAATGACTCCAACTAAACATAACTGGTCGGGAAGGATCTTCATGTTTCACATATTCTGACGATTTAGCGACATTTTCTCCCCAAGCTGATTCATTACCTATTGACCAAATGATGATAGAAGGATGACTCCTGTCCCGCTCAACCAATTCTGCGAGTTGGCTCAAGTAATGAACTGTTAACTCCGCATTATTCGGAACTTCGCCATTAGCGAAAGAGACTGAATTTTCAGATTCTACATATATCCCATATTTATCGCATGCATCGAGAAATTCTTCATAGGGTGGATAGTGTGAAGTTCTTACATAATTCATATTGCATGCACTAAAAATCCGTGCGTCCATTTCACGAAATTCTAACGGCACACTACGACCGGTAAGAGGATATATGTCCTTCATGTCTACTCCTCTTAACTTCACTTCTCTTCCATTAACGAGAAGCTTCTTACCTACTCTTTTAACCTCTCTGAATCCAATATTTTTTGAAGCAGACTGAGTAGTTTTGTCATCCTGAACAACCCTTGCCACCAATTTGTAGAGATTAGGGTGTTCTGCATCCCATTTCAAGGGAGACAATACAGGAATTTCGATAATCTTCTCAGGATTTTCTTTTGTTAGCGTTACATCATATGGATCTAATGGAATGGCTTTCCCCGAAGCATCAAGTAATGTAAAGTTTATTTTGCTGGAACTACCCTGGTTAAACGCCATTGCAATCCATATTTTCAGTACTGCATCCTTATAATTTTCATCTAAATCAGTCTCAATATTTAACCGTGTTATATGATCATATGGAACAGCCATCAGTTCAACATCTCTCAGTATTCCGCCATTGTTAAAACCGGATAGACCACGCCGGGTGTCATCAACTTCAACGGTTAAAACAGCTTCCTGACCAGGTGTTACATAGTCGGTAATATCACAATCCCATGTAGTAAACCCACCAAAATGTTCCTTTAGATATGTGCCGTTAATCCAGGCTTTGGCCATGCCTGTTACACCGTTAAATTTAATGAATATTCGTTTCCCGCTAAAATCAGCAGGTACTTGAATTTTCACCTTATAAACATACTCTTGAACCTCACGAACTGAAAATCCCTGAGTAGAAATATGACTTGGGACAAGTACATCAGACCATGAAGAAAAATCGACGGAATTACTCCAGAATTCCTCTGGCTGCTCAGGATTTAATTTCCACGTTCCATTCAAAGAAATTACGGTTTTTTGAACTCCTTCAGTTTCAACAGATTTTGGAATTATTGTTGGCCTGGGGTATAATTCACTCTCAGGAAGCACATCACTTTGAGCATATGAAACTAAAAGAAAAATATGGTATAAAACAGCTGATATTAATGCAGTTCTCAAAAAATTTGATTTAGATGAATAATGTGAAGACATAATATTAAAATTATTTTAAATGTGAATTTCAAAAAATCAATATAAAAGATCAGAGTAAATAGCGTAAAGGTTTATGATTATATATTCACTTTTCGTTTATGCTATTCTTTAGTTTTGACTGATTCATGTTAATCCTGCTTTAGTTTCATATATGAATTCTAAAGTGCATCAGCTAAAAATGTTTTAATTTCATTTATCGTCCGGGGCAGATCGTCGTGATGTAAATTATGTGCCGCTCCATCAACGTGTACTAATTTAACTCTCTCCAAATCTGCAACAAATTCTTCATTGTCCTTACGTCCTTCCGGCGAAGTATCGGCTTTAAGAATAAGCGATTTAACCTCTATTTTTGCAAGTGAATCTTCTGTTCTCATTGTTCCACGTATTGCCTGCCAGGTCGCATCTGTGTATGGTCCGTGGTACTGTTTTTTCGACAATGCCCAATATTTAACATCTGTGTCACTCCATTTAGGATTCTCCTTATGACCTTTTTCCACCAAATCATCAAAGCCATAGTTATTCTGTTTTACTAAGGTCTCTGGTTCACCCATCATGCTAAATGCAAGTGGATCCGATACGGCCTGAGGAGGTTGTGGTGGAACATTTGAACGTGACTGGGGAGCAGGGCGATCTCCGGTACTCTTTCCTGGCAGCCCCGGATCAAGCATTATAACTGCACTTGCCAAATCAGGATATTCGGCACCTACACGCATAACGGTAGCAGCCCCCATTGAATGACCCATAATTACAGGTTTCTCAAAACCCATAACCTTTATAAAATCAACCACATCTTTAATTAAGGATTCACCATTGTCGGAAGGCAAAAATGGATCTGATAAACCGTGTCCACGTGCATCCAACATATAGATATCGTAAGAATCCTGTAGTTTCAAACTAACATCCGTCCAACAAAGACCATTATCCGTTACGCCATGAACCATAACAATTACCGGCTTATCTGGTGCCGGGACAGCATGATAATAGTGAATACGTACACCGTTAACATAAGCAAACTGATCAGACCATCCATCAGGAATGGCCGGAGGTTCAGCTGCAAAAACGGTTATAGATGCCAAAAGCAATACAATTCCCAGAAAGAGTGCACGGTTTAACCTGTACCACTTTTCAGTTCCATCGATTCTTTTCATTTTATTTATCTCCTTCTTGATTTAAGTGATCCTTTTGGTTTATCCTACTTTTTTATTGAAAAAAATGTGCGAAAATATTACACCCAAAGTCGTGGGCATTAGTTTCAAAGTTTCAATTGGAATACTTCCGTCAGGCATAACAGTAATCATCGGAATAATCACATTTGATTATGCATCAAAATTAACCGGTAGTCCTCTTAAAAAAAAGCACAATTCAGACAAAAAGAAAAACAAAATAGCTTTGCAACTCTACCGTCAACATTCGTCAAACGCCACCATAAATACGTTATTCAAGTTTCGCAAGTAAAAATAGGGTAAAAATTATCGCATAAAAAAACGGCATAGAGGCTTCTGTAATTCACAGATTATTAGTATATTTAAGTGCCAAAGCCAAAAATACTAATAGCCCTATGCCGATATACAAAAGCAACTCGATTTTATCAGAAATCAGCGTTTT
>JAAYJR010000424.1 GCA_012522835.1 Bacteroidales bacterium | reverse complement strand
TCAGCTCCGGCTATCTCTACTCCGTTTTTCCTGATCTTCAGTACATACCCCTCACTATTTTTAATTGTGTCTGATAGCGAAAGCCGGATAAATTTACTTCCGGTTTCTTTTGAAGATACTGATGTCGCAATGCTGTACTTCTCATCGAGGAAATTCTTTAAATAATCAGCCGGCATTTTAAGCTTCTCTTTGTCATATACAATGCCGGCACCCTCTTTCAGGATAAAAGTTCCTTTAAGAGCCTGTTGACTGACAGGTTTGGGAATAATACTGATATCCTGCTCTTCCTCAACACTGCAACTGTTAATTAAGGAATACATAATTCCAAAAACAAACAGATATTTTATAAATCGTTTCATGATATTGCTGTTAAATATTTTACCATCATTTTCACAAGTTAAAATTACTAATATTTTAGCATACTAAAAATTCAACTAATGCAATAACTAAGCTGGTTATTATTTGAACAGGCATATTAATTGTTTCATTTTCAGACATATAGTCTGCTGTCAAAATGGAATAAATGTAGATACAAAATTATGTGCTAATTTTGCAGGACAAGATTTTATTATAAGATAATCAGAAAGATGAATAGTTGCCTTAATTTAATAGCAGGATGAATAAAATAATCTTATGTACAATGACAGGAATTCTTTTATTATCGCTGGCTTGTTGTACAAAAAGTGAAAAGAATATGCCGGGAAAATCATTAACCCCGGAATACAGTTTAGATGTTACACCCTTTAGACCGGTAATAGTAAACGATGATCATAACAGTGAAGGATTTCTTGCTCCCCTGAAGAACGGGAAAATAGTTCTTATATTCAGAATCGACCCGGGGAAAAAGGGTGACCATGTTGGTATGGATGGTTACGTCGCTAAAATTTTTTATGATCCTGAAAAGGATGAATGGGGAGAAGCAGAAACAGTTTATAACAGCCATCAGTATGATGACCGCAATATCCATGGCGGGGTAACAAAAGAGGGCAGGGTTATTGCATTTTTCAACAGATTTGACGGCACTTATACAGAAGGGGCCTACTATATTTACAGCGATGACAACGGTATGACCTGGTCCGGCCTTCAGCCAACTTCGTGTGCCTGGAATACATGCCAGATATTTTATAATCCTGAAATTGACAAGTATATAACAATGGGATGCCAGAGGTATCTTATTTCCAGCAGAGATGGAATTACCTGGGAAGATCCCCGATTGATCACTGACAATCAGGATTATGCATTATCTGAAGTTGCAGGAGCCTGGTGCGGGAAAAGCAGAATGGTAGCTTTGATCAGGGATGATGTCCCGGAATGGGGGCATCCTTTAGTGCAGGTTATAAGCTTTGATAACGGTCAGACATGGAGTGAACCGGCACCTGCCAATATTCCTCCCATGAAGCATTGGGGAGCGGCTCCGCAACTAATTTACGACAAAGAACGTGATCTGCTCATAGCGCTTAACAGCGACAGGTACTCAAGGCCACTTGAACAAAACAGTTTGTTTATCTGCACTGCCAGTCCCGACGACATCTTTCTCAATCCCACAGGCTGGACCCTTCAGCATGAGCTTAAACGGCCATGGGCCTTCCCGTCATTAGCGGGTGACCGTCCCCTGAACCAGGAATTATATGGATATCCAACCATTGCACCCATAAATGAAAAGGAATATCTTGTCGTTTTTACAGAAAGAGCTTATATGGATGGATCAGAGCAGGCTGACCTATATTATTTCCGAATGAGTATTAACAAAAATAATGAATAGTTAAACTACAATAACAAAAGCACACCAGCAGCTAAAAATCAGTTTTAAAGAAGAACATTTCGAAGACCAATTACAAATTTTTTACCGGTTTAAGGGCAATCCACGATTTCATGAGGTAACTGCAATCACACCTGTTTGTCGCATCAGGCATCAGTACAAGTCCGCCGGCAGGTATCATATTTATCCAGCACCCCGGCCTGATACCTCCATAGTTATGAATACCTGAATTTATATCATCGAACCGGTAATAACCCACTGTTGCTGATCTGAAAAACAGCATCTTCTTTGAACCCGATATTATTCCACAACCGTAAGAACGCTCAAAATTGTTATCCAGAACCCTGCCAGAAAAGAGGTCAAAGGTTTCCGGTTCTGCAAAGATAATAC
>JAAYJR010000004.1 GCA_012522835.1 Bacteroidales bacterium | reverse complement strand
GTATTATCTTTGCAGAACCGGAAACCTTTGACCTCTTTTCTGGCAGGGTTCTGGATAACAATTTTGAGCGTTCTTACGGTTGTGGAATAATATCGGGTTCAAAGAAGATGCTGTTTTTCAGATCAGCCACAGTGGGTTATTACCGGTTCGATGATATAAATTCAGGTATTCATAACTATGGAGGAATCAGGCCGGGGTGCTGGATAAATATGATACCTGCCGGCGGACTTGGACTGATGCCTGATGCGACAAACAGATGTGATTGCAGTTATCTGATCAAATCGTGGATTGCCCTTAAACCGGAAAAAAATTTGTAATACACATAAAGTCAAACACATATTAGAAAATGACAGTAAAAATTAATTTTTGCGTACTCTGCCTTTTTATGTCTGTAATTGGCAGCCAATTCCTTAATGCACAACAACGTTATGAAGTTAAAGGATATGTATATGATCTTGAAACAAAAAAATCCATTTCTGATGCTAATATTGTAATTACAGGAACAAAAAAGGGAGCCAGCTCGGATAGTGATGGATTATTCATGCTATATGCAGAAGCAGGGGAATTTACAATCAGGGTTACATCTGTCGGATATGCAGAAAAAGAGTTAAAAATTAAAGTTCCTGCAGACAATAACCGGCTGCTGCGGATAGCTATGTCACCAAAAAAAATAGGAATCGAAAGTGTTGATGTTTATGGAAAAATGTACCCGGCAGGGAGGGACACTTCAATAAACAGGTTACCTCTGTCAATAATGCCTGCAATCACCAAAATTGAGGCTGTTGAAATTGAAAAACAGGGAGCAGTTACCCTAATCGATGCTGTCAAATATGTACCCGGCGGCTGGACAGAGACAAGAGGCCGTAAAACAAAACAGTTCTTCTCAGTGAGGGGACAAAAATATCCTTATCCCAACTATTCAATAGACGGGATCTGGCAAAAGGAGTTTGAGGAGACGGGGTATTTCTTTTCAGCTCTTGATATTGAATCCATTGAAATCGTCCGGTCAGCTAATGCCCTGGTCAAGGGTTTATCGGGCCTCACAGGAGTTGTTGATGTGAAAACAAAAAAACCTGAAAAAGAAGCTGTTTCACTGATGGCTAAGTACGGCGAACTGAATAACTATGCGACTAAAGTTCAGTACGGAAATAAAATCAATGACCTCTCATTCAATACGGCAGCAGCACTTTTTGGTACAGACGGTCCTGCCGGAAGAAACGGGAGGGAGAGAATAGCAAACTTTCATGGAAACCTTGACTGGAACATTAACGACAGATTAAAACTGTTTGCCGGGGCAACTTATATTCATGGTTCACGTGAATTCTTAAGCATCATGGAACCAGGGGCTCCCAATATTGCAAACAGGGTGGAGAAATATTATCCGCTAAGCACGGTGATTACCTATATGAAAGCAGAATACAAAGGGCATAACGGCGCCTTGACTGAATTACAGACAAACTTTACACACAGGGATGCTGATCATTCAAATTATAATATTTCGCAGGAATCCACTACAATTACAGAAGAGAAGGACTGGGAATATGGATTTAACATACTTCATAGTCAACCGTTAAGCCAGACAAACACATTGCGTCTCGGTGCACTTTATAATCACTGGGAAGCACCCAACGGCAAACGCTACTATACAGGCCGCAGCTGCAATGTTCATACCTGGTCGGGAGTTATTGCCGATGAACATAAAGCCGGCAGGTTCCTGTTTGATGCAGGATTCCGGTTAATTGGAGGTTACATCGTTGAATGGGGCGGATTCGGTATTGAAGGAAGTGCATCAGGTTTTCAGAATGTTGCACCTATCGAAGATGAGGCAGCTCCGGTAGAATGGCAATCGGCATTAGGAGCAACCTATATGGCATCAAACTCCCTGTCAGTACACTACAATTTTTCAGGAGGAACAGTAGCACCCCGCAAGGGAAGCCTGACCGATGATTTAGTTGCTCCTGAAACTGAAGGCAGGGTTCAGCATGATCTCGGACTGCGATATAAGTGCCCGAGAAATAATGAATTTTCAATAAGCACCTTCTATACTAAAAGAAATAATTCTGTCGATTATAGCGGAAATACTGTCACGACTGACAATGATTTGGTTTTGGAGCTTTATGAAAACCTTGACAGGCAAAGCTATGGTATTGAGTTAGCCTCTAAAATAAATATACCTTCCCTCAACAGTTCCATTTTTGCCAATGGAATGCTGATGAAAGGGAAAAAAGAATCAGGATCTGAAATGGTTGATGATAACCAGCTCCCTAAAGTAATTTTAAACACCGGACTATATTATGATAATTCCGGAATTGATGCCAACCTGTTTGTGCACTATACCGGGCCATATACAAATAACAGGTTTGTCAATCCATCATGGGTCGCACAAAATGG
>JAAYJR010000509.1 GCA_012522835.1 Bacteroidales bacterium | reverse complement strand
TTTAGGGAGAATACTATACAGACATATCTGTCACTTCGATATTGGCAAGTTGGCCATAGTTGCGGAATTTTTGTGCCACATTGCCTAAAATAAATAGCTGGTGGAAACCTTTAAAATCCCTTGTGTCTGACATATTATCAACAGTAACCTCAACTGAAGTACGGCATCCGCCGGCTTCTTCGTAAGCATCACCGCTCTGAGGATCAGGATCAATGTTGCTAACCACTGTTCCGGTACCTACTCGCATCTTGTTATAATTGGTTCTGTCTGACAATTCCATAAAAGTTACTTTCTCTCCAACCGGCCATAAAACCTGAGTACTAACACCTCTGTCAGCCTCACTGTGACTTCGGAGGATAAATGGCTCAGTAGCCTGATCAAAACCCCGAAGTCGTGTTCCACAAGAACAATGAGCACCGACCAGTGTATTACTCACAGTAAGTGGGGCAGGATCCTGCATGAAACCCGGACGTTGGGCAATCAGGTGACATAGCCTCATACTCAGTGCTGCATGTATATCAGCTTCACAACCTCCTACAATACCTTCATCGCGAAGCTTTGAAAAGGCCAGGCATGGCTGCCAAATATGTTTTTCAGAACCAATCGGCGCACTTACCAGTGGCAAACAATTTATTGATATGCCGTCACAATTTTCCTGTTCCATCAACGTGCGGCAAGTTACATACATCTTGGCAGCATTCAGGATATCGTTTTTGTCAGGTTCAATGATTTTTTTAGCAAGATTTTCATAATAATCTGCAATAGCCCTGACTTTATCTGTTATAGCTTCTTCTCCTGCCAATGGGCACAACTTACTTTCCGGGTAATAGCAAAGAGTAGTTCCCAAATTATTTACAGTTTCCTCACGCATCTCTTCACCTCTTACAATCAGCAAACGAGTATTTTTCATCTTCCATACTGTATGCAGCATTCTCAAACCTTCTCCCAGCCACTCTTCATGTTGTGTAGCACCAACAAAAACACCCGGAATATCACGCGTCTCCTGTAAATGTCCTGTAAAGGATGTACCGACAGGACTAAAAATAACAGTCGGAATGCTTCCTCTTTCCTTTGCAATTGAATCAATGATCGGCCAGCCTCCGGGATTCAAACAAAACGAAACAATTAAAAGGCCATCCGGATTTTCATTTTTTACATTACCAATAAACTCTTTGGTTTCAGATTTTCCCCACAGCGGTTTTTCATTGATCCTCAAATCTACTCCTAACTTTATGGCAGCATTATTCAAAATTGATGTATAATGCTTCTCATGTTCAGGATTATCCCAGTCCGCCCCGGGCCATCCCATAAAAAATCGATTCTCATCTGGCCGGACATATACAACCCTGACTACCGGCTTGCCACTGTTTCCAGTATGATCAAAAAGCGATGAAGCAAAATTAAACACACCAAGATGCATGGCTGCTAAAGTACTACTGCCTGTTTTAATAAAGTGACGGCGACTATAATTAAATTTTTTTATTGAATTTTCCATTCGGCTAATTTTTTTTGATATATCAATTTACAACATTAAAAGGAAAACCGAAAGAGCCCACCTCCACTTTTATAGTTCAATTTACAACAACATAATTTTGATTTGTAATTAAATGCTTAAGAAAGAAGTTATATTTTTATAATTACAGATATATTTTTTTTAAAGGTTGTGAAAATTGAATTTTATGATCTTATTTTATGAACTAAAATAATTTAATGTAGTGTTATATATTTAGTGTGTAAAACTATGAAACGAGCTACGACAAATAAGTTTTAAATTATTATGAGATGAGATTTAGTAATTTTTTTTACTTCTGCTGTCAAATAATTTCATCTTTAGTGGTCACACGTTTATTATTTGTATCATT
>JAAYJR010000061.1 GCA_012522835.1 Bacteroidales bacterium | reverse complement strand
TTACCGCTTCAGCAGGAAAAAACTCACAGCTTGGAACCTGTTTCAGTGCCGATGCATGAAAAACAAAATCAACACCGTACATGGCATTGTCAATACTCATCCTGTCACGGACATCACCTATAAAATATTTGATCTTGGGATTTTTATAAAAATGCCGCATATCATCCTGCTTCTTCTCGTCGCGGCTGAAAATTCTGATTTCTGAAATATCAGTATTTAAAAAACGCCGCAAAACGGCATTTCCGAATGATCCTGTACCTCCTGTAATAAGAAGGGTTTTTCCGTTAAAATCCATAATTCTTTACTTGATTCAAAGAAACGATATTTCGTTAAATTTTTAAAATGGTTGATTGGAATCACATTTGTTCCAAGGCAGTATTTATTAGCAATGCGGGGCAATGTTTCCGGCATGGCCGAGTTTCAGATTCACATTTGTTCCAGGGCAGTATTCCGGCTGCCGGATTGGGGATCTGCAATATATCCATTATAACGTATGTTACTGGATTTATATTCCGGTACTATCTCCGAAATCAGCCTAACCACTTCTTTTCTGGTTAAAGTGTATAGATTTTCCAGCAGGAAATCTATCTGGGCAAGCATTTCAAACTCATCAATATCTTCGACATTTGCGATCCGGATTTTGGGATGATGTGTTTCTTTTGTTATTTCCTTGTCAGTAAGCAACTCTTCCACAAGTTTTTCACCCGGTCGCAATCCAGTATATTCTATTTTGATATCTCTGCCCGGTTCCAGTCCCGAAAGACGGATCATATTTTTTGCCAGATCTGCAATCTTCACAGGCTCCCCCATATCAAAAACAAATATTTCCCCTCCCTTTCCCATAAAACCTGCTTCAAGAACAAGCTGGCAGGCTTCTGATATCGTCATGAAATATCTGAATACTTCAGGATGAGTAACCGTAACAGGTCCTCCTTTAGCTATCTGTCCCGAGAATATTGGTATCACGGAACCATTTGAGCCCAGTACATTTCCAAACCGGGTCACAATAAACTGTGTTCTGTTTACCTCCAGTAATGATGATGCCTGAACTATCTTCTCACATATTCTTTTGGTAACCCCCATCACACTTGTCGGATTAACCGATTTATCAGTAGAGATCATGACAAATTTACTGGCTCCGTATCTGACCGCCATTTCTGTAATGTTCCTGGTGCCTCCTACGTTCACACGAAATGCTTCATGCGGATTTTCTTCTATTAGTGAGACATGTTTATAAGCTGCTGCATGAAACACAATATCCGGACGGAAATCCCTGAAAATCTGTTCCATTTTTTCCGGATGAGTCACGTCTCCCAGAATCAGCCTGGCCTGTAGATTGGTCAGTTTTTCCCTGATTTCATTTTCAAGGTAAAACATTGGTGTTTCAGCGTCATCCACCAGAATTATCTTTTCATTATTAAAACGGGCAAGCTGACGTACAATTTCTGAACCGATGGATCCGGCAGCACCGGTTACCAGAATGGTCTTTCTGTCAAGCCCTTCACGGATAAGATCCAGATTCAGTTTGATAGGTTTCCTGCCAAGAAGATCTTCCAGCTTAACTTTCCGGAACTGTCCCGCCTGCAACTGGCCATTAACCCATTTACTTACTTCGGGTGTTTCAAGGACTTCAAGTCCCCGGCCAACGGCAAGTTTAATCATTTTGGCTTTTCTCTCAACATCAATATCCTTAACGGCTAAAATCAGACTGGTAATTTTATGTTTTGCAATGAACTCCCTCCTGAGGGCATTATAACTAAAAACCGGAATCTGATTAATTTTTTTTCCGAAAAGATTTTTATCATCATCTATAAATCCTACTACACTAAAACCGTTATCAGGATCACTTAGAATAACACGTTTAACAATGAATCCCAGTTCTCCGGCACCATAAATAAGAACTCTTTTTCTTGTTTTCCCTGAACTGGTTACAAAACGAAATAATATTTTTATTATCACCCGGACAGAAAAAAGGAATACCGTTATCAGTACAAAATTTATGATGATCACCGAAACCGGCAGATTCAGTAACAGAGATTCCCTCCATAAAAAACGGCTTACATAAGATATGAGCAAAAGTGTTCCGGTTGAAAGAGTAGTGACAATAAAAATAAGTGAAACGTCTGTAAGAGTGGTATGACGTATAAGTCCTGCATAAGAACGGAAGATCCTGCTCATGATCCCGAACACCAATACTACAAGCAGTGCCTGCTCCCATGCCAGAGGAAACGGTAACTGATCAAAGTTCAGATTGAATCTCAGCAGATAGGCAAAAATGAACATCAGGAATACTGCACTGATATCCATGAAGAACACAATCCCCCTGGGCAATGAATATTTTGCAAAAATGTTCAGCATTTGCTGCCGCAGGGAAAGGATCCAGCCGGGATACGTTTTATACATCTCTCAGGTTCTTATTTGAAAGTCTTATCTTATTTCAGATACAAGTTTCAGGATACAGATTCCATTTTCAAATTCCGCAACGGATACGAAACTGATGTACTGTGCCCAACGGGCACCAGGTTCCGAACATACCTTACTGAAATACAAAGATATTATTTGTAATTGACATTGTTGGTTTTGCGATCCGGTTAAAAACTTATTCCGGAGCGTTTTTGTTCCGGTTTACGACTTACTACTTTTCGGAAAACAATGTATGTTTTAGTTTCAGGATCATTTGCGATCTGCCTGGAAAGCCAGTCCGGAACGTTTTCGGTCCGGCTTAAAGCTTACTCCGGCCTTCAGGTTGAAAAAGGAATCCCTTGTCTCGTCACGGCTGAATTG
>JAAYJR010000412.1 GCA_012522835.1 Bacteroidales bacterium | reverse complement strand
TTGATGATCGCTTCCTTAAAAATACTGATGTCCTCTTCATGAATAGGTTCAGTCGCAGACTCATTAACCCTGTTAGTTCCGGGAAGATCAATACATGGATTAGGAAAAAGCTTGCGTTTTTTTCTGACAAATTTAAAAACAGCATCCAGCAAAATCCTGTAATTATCAACCGTTGACTTGGAACGTTTGAGGTCATTAATTATAAACAGCATAAATTTTTCCATTAAGGGTTGGTTAATTACAGATATGTCAGCATCACTAAGTTGATGATCTTCCAACCATGCATCGAACATTCGTAATTTGCTCCGGTAAGTTGAAATTGTATTATCCTCCACCTCACTTTGGATTGTATCAAGATATTGTGAAGCAAAGTACCGGAAAGTACCATTCTTAGATTTTGAGGTTCGGTATTTTTTTATGAAAGTTTGGTATTCGAGGTTGTCCTCATAGATAATTAATTCATCAGTAAAAGGTGACCAGCCTGCTTTAAGTCTATCCGACCAGTAATGTCGCATTTTTTCTGCAGCAGCCTGCCTTGCTTTGATTGTATGAAATTTATTTATCCCTTTTGATTTTCGCTGACGTTCCATAAATCCTGTACGCGGATTACGGACGTAAAATTCAATAAACCATTTTTTGGAAAGGTCACCACCTGCATCATAAATAACCGGTAGTCTGATAAGCACAGTTTGTTTCATATCCCTGTAAAAAATAATCAGTTTGTTGCTGTCAACTTTTGTCAACTTTTACTTAAAATAACGTCAACTTAAGTTGCAACAAACTGATTACCAATGACATGTAACAACTGGTTGGGAGAGCAGGATTCGAACCTACGAAGGCTTTGCCAACAGATTTACAGTCTGCCCCGTTTGACCGCTTCGGTGTCTCCCCTGATATTTAAAATCAGATCTTTCTTTTCAATGAGCCGGATGTCAGATTCGAACTGACGACCCCGAGATTACAAATCACGTGCTCTGGCCAACTGAGCTAATCCGGCCTAATGCATCTTTCAAACTTAATTCAGAACATTTGCTGCTTCTAAAACAGCGGCGCAAAGTAAATAATTAATTTTTTATTCTGCAAACCTTTTTTCATATGATTGAATTAAATGTTTTCAAAGGTATCATATGGTCTGCCCTGATTTTAATGTTGGGTACTCGCATGGATTTTAATCATTCTCATCGATCCTGAATTAAATCGGGATGCCCGTTTTAAGCTGTCGAGTAAACACTAATGATATGATTAAAATTGTTTTTTCAATGTTATAATGTAGCTCGTTTCGGTTTTAATCAGGATACTTGCTTATCTATTGCCCCCTTTTAAATAAAAAGTGGGTAAGCTACCTGTGTCGCGCCGCTTCGACCGCCTACCCTTGCTGCCTTCCGACCCTGGGGGGATTCAGCAGGAGCTGGCCGCACAGGACTTACCCGGATGCAAAAGTATAAAATTTTAGGTTCCCGGCAAATTTCCGGGCAAATAACATATATTTGCATAAAATCATGCCGTATAATGCTTATTGTCACTGATCAAAATTTTTTATGATGGATATTTCTGTGGTTATTCCGGTCTATAATGAAGAGGGCTCTTTGAAAGAACTTGTTGCCTGGATAAGAAAAGTAATGGTTGACAATCACTATTCATGGGAGATCGTACTCATTGACGATGGCAGCAGAGATAATTCCTGGCAGATAATTGAATTGTTGCAAAAAGACAACCCGGAAATAAAAGGAATTAAATTCAGGCGAAATTACGGTAAATCAGCTGCATTGCATTGCGGATTTGATATCGTTAAGGGAGATGTGGTTATTACAATGGACTCTGACCTGCAGGATAGTCCGGATGAAATCCCGGAATTGTATAATATGATAACTAAAGATGGCTTTGACCTGGTGTCGGGCTGGAAGAAAAAAAGGCATGATCCGTTATTTAGGAAAAATCTGCCAAGTAAACTTTATAACTGGACTGTGAGGCGAATCACCGGTATTAAACTTCATGATATGAACTGCGGACTAAAAGCATATCGCTATGAAGTTGTAAAAAGTATTGAGCTCTATGGAGAGATGCACCGCTATATTCCGGTACTTGCAAAATGGGCTGGATATAATAAAATCGGTGAAAAGGTTGTAAAACATTATGAACGTAAATATGGTACCTCAAAATTTGGAATTGAAAGATTTATCAGAGGACCGCTGGACCTGATGTCAGTGATGTTTATGTCCAGGTTCGTTAAACGGCCTATGCACTTTTTTGGGGTGCTGGGGGTAATTATGGTAATATTAGGTATAGCAGCTACTATCTGGATTGCAATCCAGAAAATTATTGATCTTAAACATGGAATTACAGGTAACCTGATAACTCAAAGTCCCTATTTTTATGTCGCCCTAACATCTATGATCATAGGAGCACAGTTCTTTCTTGCAGGATTTCTGGGTGAGCTGATATCAAGAAGTTCAAGTGACAGAAATAACTATCAAATTGATAAGACAACCTTTTAACCAGCCGATTGCTATTTGGCAGATTTTTGAATATTCTCCTCAAGCAGGTGGTAAAGTGTCTCTCTTGTAATCTGACGAATTATTTCACCACTGTGGGCAAATGAAACTGTTCCCCTCTCTTCAGAAATTACAATGGTTACAGCATCAGTATTCTCTGTTATGCCAATAGCTGCCCTGTGCCTTAGTCCAAAGGTCTGATCAAGGTCTCTTTGTGTTAGTGGCAATATGCATCCGGCTGAAATAATTTTATCATCCTTTATAATAACAGCCCCGTCGTGAAGTGGGGTATTCTTGAAAAAAATAGTGCGTAATAAAGATGATGACATATCAGCATTTAGTGTCTCTCCTGTTCTTATCTGTTCCGTTAAATCTGAAGTGCCGGCAATAACTATCAATGCCCCTGTTTTGGATTTGGCCATCGAAAAGCTTACATCTGTTAATACCTCAATAGTGCTGCCGGGAAAACTGCGCTCCCTGTGTGTTCCGAAGAGTTTATCTAAGGAAAAGATCCTGTTTAAATTATAATTTGTGCCAATAAATACCAGAAATTTTCTGATCTCAGGATGAAATACAATAATCAATGCTAAAACACCTACCCCGATAAACTGTCCCATTATAGAGCCAAGTAACTGCATATTGAGAGCCTTCACAATAACCCATAACAGATATAGAGAAAAAAGGCCTATAACAATATTGAATGCAATGGTTCCTTTTATTAACCTGTAAACCTGATATAGCAATATAGCTACTAATAAAATATCAAGGATATCCAGAAACCGTATAGTTATAAATAAGGGCATTACTTGGCAGTAGATTTCAGTGCTTCGAACAAGGTAATGGCTTCAGCGGCTTCTTTAACATCATGAACTCTCAATATATCTGCTCCTCCCATAAGTGCCATTGTGTTAAGGACAGTAGTACCATTGAGAGCATCTTCCGGCTTAATACTTAACAACCTCCATATCATCGATTTCCTGCTTAAGCCTACAAGTACAGGCAGCTGAAAAACTTTAAATGAATCGAGTCGGTTCATAAGATCATAATTGTGCAGCATATTCTTGCCAAAACCGAATCCCGGGTCAATAATTATATCATTAACACCCATCTTGGTTAGCTGCTTAACTTTGTCACTGAAAAAATTTGAAATGTCCTTTATTACATCCTCATATTGCGGATCATCCTGCATATTGCGGGGATTCCCCTGAATATGACAAAGTACATAGGGCATCTGGACTTTGGCTATTGTCTCATACATCTTGGGATCTAAAGTTCCACCCGATATATCATTGATAATGACAGGGCCGACTTCTTCTATTACACGCAGTGCAACCCATGACCTGAAAGTGTCGATTGAAATGGCAATTTCCGGAAAAGCCTTTCTAACCGCAACAACTGCAGGAAGTAACCTCTCCAGCTCTGTTTTGGTTGAGGCCACGGGTGCTCCCGGCCTCGTTGATACAGCGCCAATGTCTATTATGTCAGCTCCCTCAATTAACATCTCCTCAACCATAGAGAGCATCTCCCGCTCATCCTGTGTTTTGCCCCCTTCATAAAAGGAATCAGGGGTTACATTAAGAACTCCCATTACTGCAGGTACAGAAAAATCAATTAACCTGCCGCCCAGATTTATAGAATTTTTTCTTTTTAAAAATCTTCCTGCCGACTGGGTTATTAACATAAATTAAATTTTTTAATAATTAAACATATATCAGAATAGTGCATAACCGCTTATTAAATACAAATGTATAACAAAACCCATCAAGTTTCTCAATTTTTAATATTTTTATGGCATATTTTAAAAGAGAATGGAAAAAACAAAAAAACAGTATGATAAGGTTATTGATATCTGTCGTTCGGTATTTCTGCAAAAAATGGAGGATTATGGTACTGCATGGAGAATTTTAAGACCTGTTTCCCTAACTGACCAGATTTATATTAAGGCCAGAAGAATAAGAAGTATTGAAGAGAAAGGGATTTCAAAAATCAACGAAGGGGTTGTTCCTGAGTTTATCGGAATAATAAACTATGCAATTATCGGTCTTATTCAACTTGAATTATCCCCTTCAGAAACCGATCTCGAAAAAAATAAGGCGGAAGAAATGTATAACCATTACTTTTCCGGGGCAAAAACACTTATGCAAAATAAGAACCATGACTACGGGGAAGCATGGCGCAAAATGCGTATCAGCTCATATACCGACCTCATTCTCATGAAACTCAAAAGAATAAAACAAATTGAAGACAACGAGGGCGAAACAAATGTATCAGAAGGGATCGACGCTAATTACCTGGATATTATAAATTATGCAGTATTCGCCCTTATCAAAATAAACTTTGAGAAATAATATATTTATGAAGATCATTAAACATATAGCCCGCATTATTGTAGGACTTACATTTATCTTTTCAGGATTCGTAAAAGGAATTGACCCGTGGGGTTCGGCTTATAAATTTATTGATTATTTTGTAGCAATGGGCTTTGACTGGTTTAACTGGGCTGCTTTTCCCCTGGGAGTTATGCTTGCTTTTCTGGAATTTGCTATCGGAGTGGGATTGTTGTTCAATTTATATTTGCGGTTAAGTTCCTGGCTTGCATTTATTTTTATGGTGTTCTTTACATTCCTGACTCTCTGGATTGCGGTTTATAATCCGGTTTCCGACTGCGGATGCTTTGGGGATGCTTTGGTAATTTCAAACTGGCAAACTTTCTATAAAAATATTGTACTTATTATTCTTACATGGATTGTATTTTTTTACAGGAATAATATGCCCCGTATCCTGCCGGTAAATGTTGCCAGGATTGCAGGAGCAGCAGTTGTTGCAATGTATGTGGGTGCAGCAGTTTACTCTTATAATCATCTGCCCCTTTTCGATTTCAGGCCATATAAAACAGGGGTGAATATACCTGAAGCTATGTCTATACCTGAAGGGGCACCTCAACCACAGTATGAAAATATTTTTTATTATAAGAACAAAAATTCCGGTAACATTGAGCGGTTCACAGAAGAGAATTATCCGTGGGAAGATACCATTAACTGGGAATTCAATAATCTTGAATCGGTATTGTTGGATAAAGGATATGAACCCCCGATCCACGATTTTACAATTGAATCCCCGGAAGGAGATAATATAATAGACTTTTTTATCTATGACGAAGAGTATGTGTTTATGCTTATAGCATACGACCTGAAAAAATCAAATACAAAATATCAGGAAAAAATCAATCACCTTGCAGAATGGGCTATGGACCAGGACTACGCATTTATTTGCCTTACCTCTTCCCTGACTGATGATTCGGAAAAGTTTGCAGAACAGCACCAAATTCCATATGAATTCTTTAATTGTGATGAAATAACCCTGAAAACAATGATAAGGTCAAATCCGGGATTGATGGTGATTAAAAATGGCACCATAGTAGCAAAATACCATTATAACGATATTCCCACTCCGGAGGAATTTCAAAAAAATATTAATAAATGAACCTGTTGTGTAATCAATATAAAAGCGAATTATAACTTTGCACCGCACAGAAATAATAAACAATAATAATATGAGAAAAAAAATAGTAGCAGGAAACTGGAAATGTAATACAAATGTAAGTGAGGGAATCGAGTTGGCAAAAGCTGTTGATAAGCTGACAGCAAAGGAAGCAGCTAACGATGTAGTTGTTATCCTGGGAGTTCCTTTTACCCATCTGACCAAAGTGGTAGAATCGGTTGATGTTAACAGGATTGGTGTTGCAGCACAAAATTGTGCAGCTGAAGCTAAAGGAGCTTTTACCGGTGAGGTTTCTGCAGAAATGGTAAAATCAACAGGAGCAGATTATGTTATCCTGGGCCATTCTGAAAGACGTGAATATTACGGTGAAACAAGCGAAATCCTTAACAAAAAGCTTGCTTTGGCGCTGGCTAACGGACTTACCCCGATTTATTGCTGTGGTGAACCTCTCGAAGTGCGTGAAAAAGAACAACAAAATGTTTTTGTTAAAAATCAGCTTGAGGAGACAATTTTTAAACTCTCTGTAGAAGATTTTAAAAAGCTGATAATTGCTTATGAACCAATTTGGGCAATTGGAACCGGTAAAACTGCAACCTCAGACCAGGCACAGGAAATTCATGCTTTTATCCGTGAAACAATCGCAAATAAATTTGGTAATGAGATAGCAGATGATGTTTCAATTCTTTACGGGGGAAGCTGTAAACCGGGAAATGCAAAGGAGCTGTTTGCAAATAAAGATGTTGACGGCGGACTGATCGGAGGTGCTTCTCTGAAGGCCGATGATTTCCTTGGGATTATTAATGGTTTTTAATCTTAATGGATTATTATAAGATCTGCATTATTGCCTTTCCTCCGGAAGAGTGGTTATATGACCTGATTATGGCCCGATTGGCGGATAATGGTTTCGAAAGTTTTACGGAGGCAGATTCAGGATTTGAAGCTTTTATACCTGCAGATCTTTATAATGAAAATGCCGTTTCAAATATATTGGAGGAGTATAAAGGAAGATTTTTCTTTTCTGTAGAAAAAACGTTGATAAAATGCGAAAACTGGAACAGTGAATGGGAAGATAACTATTTTAAACCTATTGTAGTCGCCAATGAGTGTCTTATAAGAAGCCCGGTTCATAAGGACTATCCTCAATGCCGGTTTGAAATAGTTATCGACCCCTGTATGTCGTTCGGCACCGGAACCCATGAAACCACCGCTATGATGATAGGGGCTATGCTGAAAAATGACATAAAAGCAAAATCAGTTCTGGATGTGGGATGTGGTACTGGTGTTTTAGGTATATTGACATCTTTGATGGAGGCATCATCAGTAACTGCTGTCGATATTGATGAAAGGGCGGTTCAGACTGCTCAGAAAAATGCCGTCCTTAACAATATAAAAAATATTAACGTGCTGAAAGGTGATATATCTGTTGTCAAAAACAATAGGTATGACGTTATCCTTGCGAATATTTTCAAAAATATCCTGATAAAAGATATGCAGACTTATTACCAAATTTTAAACGATAAGGGATTGCTCTTTATCAGCGGTTTTTTTGAGGAAGAGATGCCTGCAGTAATGAATGAGGCCGAAAAATGGGGATTTAAGGAGAATGAAAAGATAGTTAAAAACAACTGGGCAGCTATAATATTTAAAAAAGAAACCTGCTAGTTATAATCCCATGTTTCCTGATATAATTATCT
>JAAYJR010000360.1 GCA_012522835.1 Bacteroidales bacterium | reverse complement strand
GGCTGCAGATATAACCTGCAGGAACATCCTGTCTACACCTATTGAGGTTTCTACAACAAAGGGGACATAAGATTCATTTGATTCGGGATCGAAGTAACGTATCTTTTTACCTGAGTATTTTTCGTGCTGCGACAGATCGAAATCGGTACGGGAGTGAATTCCTTCCACCTCTTTGAATCCAAAAGGAAATTTGTATTCCACGTCAACTGCGGCATTTGCATAATGTGCCAGCTTTTCGTGCTCATGGAACCTGTAATTTGCATCTCCAAACCCAAGGGCAAGATGCCAGTTCATCCTTGTTTTTTTCCATTTTTCAAACCAGTCCAGTTCAGTACCCGGTTTAACGAAAAACTGCATCTCCATCTGTTCAAATTCCCTCATTCTGAATATGAACTGCCTGGCAACTATTTCGTTCCTGAAAGCTTTACCTATCTGGGCTATGCCAAAAGGTATCTTCATTCTGCCGCTTTTTTGAACATTCAGGTAGTTAACAAAGATTCCCTGTGCCGTTTCCGGCCGAAGGAAAATTTTCATTGCTCCGTCAGCTGTAGAGCCCATCTCGGTGGAAAACATCAGGTTGAATTGTCGTACATCTGTCCAGTTACGTGTTCCTGTGACAGGACAAACAATTTCCTGATCAATTATTATCTGTTTTAACTCCTCCAGGTCATTGTCGTTAAGGGCTTTGGAAAATCTTTTATGAAGCTGGTCATATTTTTCCTGGTTTGCCAGCACCCGGGGGTTTGTTGATCTGAACTGCTGCTCATCGAACTTGTCACCAAAACGTTTGGCTGCCTTATCAATCTCTTTATTTATTTTTTCTTCAAATTTTGCCAGCTGTTCTTCTATAAGAACATCAGCACGATACCGTTTTTTGGAATCTTTATTATCAATTAAAGGATCATTAAATGCATCTACATGACCGGAAGCCTTCCAGATTGTGGGGTGCATGAAGATGGCCGAATCAAGTCCGACAACATTCTCATGCAGCAGAACCATGCTGTCCCACCAATATTTTTTAATATTGTTCTTTAACTCCACGCCATACTGGCCGTAATCATAAACAGCGCTGAGCCCGTCGTATATCTCGCTTGACTGAAATACGTATCCATACTCTTTACAATGCGCTATTAACTTTTTGAAAATATCTTCCTGTGCCATATATCTGTTTTAATAATAAGCCGCAAAAATAAAATTATATTGGTTAATGTAAGGGGCTGTCAGGTTAATATATTTATTCACTCTATCTCTTCAAAATCTATATATTCACCTTTTGCTTTATCTCCGGAATTACTGTGTTTCCGGTCATATTCAATAGTAACTTCCCCCTCTCTTTTCCCTGAGCGCTCCTGTTGCTTTTGCTGTTCGTTCATCTTATGATGGATCTCTTTAACTTTATTTTCGACAATGTAGGGCAGCAGATAGCGGGTGAACAACCTGATAACAAAATAAATAATTGCTATGAATACTATAGTTCTGAAAAATCCTACCGCGTATAAAAATATAAGAAAAGTCATAATTTAAGATTTATTGCTTGTCAAATAAAAAATTTATACCAAAGCACAAATTTACATGTTTTGAGGCAGTTGGATCAATAATTCCTAAAATATTATTAGTTGTTAAGAAAAATTGTGATCTTTTAAATGTTGTGCTCATTGCAATTCCCGGATATAATGATTTTAAATCATAAAGTGATAAACTTCCGGCAATTTGAGTTTTTTTGCTGATCGAACCGGTTGCATAGGCCGATAAAAAATTTGACAGTACATTGTTATAATATACTATCTGGTTTGATATACCGCTGCTCAGATTACCGGTAAATTTAT
>JAAYJR010000166.1 GCA_012522835.1 Bacteroidales bacterium | reverse complement strand
TGAACTATTTTTACTGCTGCATAGGAGAGATATCCATTGCCGTCGGTTTTAACCGACGGATATTGACAAGTTACACAGATACCGGACTTTCAAAATATAAAAATTACTGAAGTGATAAAAAAAGTGCATGAATGGGAGATATGATCAATATAAATGTTAATTGATGCCAGAAGATATAATTTAACTCTTTCGAATTTTTCGATTGCTTCCATGGCTGCATTTCTTCATGACGAAATAACCTGATTAAACATTTAATAAACTTCAATCCCGGAAGAAAGCCTGTAATCAATAATAGTCTATATTAAAGAAATTGGATAACCATTGTCATAGATTATTCTCCGGATCAAACTCATATTAATTTATCATCAGTTCACCGATAAAAATGCCCTCTTAACAGAAAACTTTTATAGTTTTTTAAGTTTTAATATATATTTGCGGTCAAATTTAGTTACATGGAAATACGCGATAAAATAATTAAGGAGACATTGAATAAATTTCTCACATATGGCATCCGGAATGTCACTATGGATGGAATTGCAGCCAATATTGGTATTTCTAAGCGCACTGTATATGAAATATTCAAGGATAAAACAGAACTTATTCATACCTGTCTCAAACAGTTAAAACAAGACCATGAAGAAAAAAATCATGAAATAATTTCTTCTTCACGCAACGTAATTGAAACAATTTTCGCCTTTATGAGAGAAGGGATAAAGGGTATGTCCTCCATCAATCCTGTTTTCTTTATGGATATGAAAAAATTCTATTCATCTACATGGAATTCCCTGACTGAAGAGAATGAAAAGAATGTACTGAGTATGACGGTAAAATTATTGGAGGAGGGCATTGAGGAGGGATTGTTCAGAAGTGATATAAAAATAACGATTGTAGCAAAACTATTTTATGAACAGATGAACCTGCTGGCTGATGAAAAGGTTTTTCCCCGTGATCTATTCAACTATGCAGATGTTTTCCAGAGCCTTATTATCAATTTTGTACGCGGCATTTCAACACAAAAAGGAATTGAAATTATTGAATCCAATATAAAAGATGAAACGAGTCAGATACTATCGTTTACACAAGAAAAAGATAATAAATGACGAGTTCCATTTCATACAATTAAAATAAACAATTATAATGAAATGAAAAGAAGAGGAATAATTACAGTTATATTGAGCATCATGTTGTTTGGCACTGTCGGTGCCCAGGAGACATTGAAACTTGACCTTGAAGCCGCAAGGGAGCATGCTTTAAATTATAACCGGACTATTAAAAGTTCGGGACTGGCAGTTGACAAGTCTCAGGAGATGCTTTGGGAAACAATTTCTGCCGGATTGCCAAAAATCAATGCAACAACCGATTACAGCAATGCTATGGGGGCAAAGATCAGTATTCAGTTTGACGAAAACCTTCCGGCAACAGAGATACCGATTAAACCTACAAGCAATTTTAACCTGCAATTAGGGCAGTTGCTTTTTAGCGGAAGTTATCTTGTGGGCATCCAGACAGCCAAACTGGCACAAAAACTTTCAGAAAAAAACCTGGAAAAGACAGAACAGGAAGTTGTCAGTCAGGTTACCCAAAGTTATTACCTTGCACTGGTATCTGAAGAATCGCTACAAATACTTCGTAATAATACTGAAAACCTTCAGGCAATTTATAAAAAAACTGAACCCCTGGTAAGAGTCGGCATGATGGAAAAAGTCGAGCTGGACCAGCTATCGGTGCAGGTTAACTCTCTCGATAATTCAGTCAGATCAGCGGAGCGTCAGTTGGAAATGGCAAAAAATCTTTTACGCATTCAGTTGGGTGTAACTGCTGAAACAGAATTGCAACTTACAGAAAAGTTATCTGATTTCATGATTGATCAACTTCCTGCCGATAATGAGGGGTCGTTTACTCCCGGACAAAATGTTGATTTTCAACTATTGGAATTTCAGGAAGATATAACCGAAAAACAGGTTAACATGCAAAAAGCTGCCTATCTTCCAACTGTCACCGGCTATTACAACTTTACCAAAAAGATTTTGAAACCTGCCTTTGATATGTCTCCTGCACATATGGTAGGCCTTCAAATGAATATTCCGGTTTTCTCAAGCGGAGAAAGACGATCAAAGGTTAGACAGGCAAAAATTGAACTGGAAACCACCAGGAATAACAAGGCTCTGGTTGAAGAACAGCTCTCTATTCAATTTAAACAGCTGCAGTTCAATCTGAAAAGCGCACTTGAAAGTTATGAAACCCAGAAAAAAAATGTAGAAGTGTCGCGCGAAGTCTATCAAAACCTGAAGCGTAAGTACGAACAGGGAATGATATCCAGCCTTGAACTGACAACAGCTGACACCAATTATCTGAAAGCAGAATCTGATTACCTTATGTCGGTATTGGAGGTACTTCAGGCACGAAATGAAATAAATACACTAACCGGCAAAATATTAAACAATTAATAGAAAAACCATGAATCATATTAAATTTTTGACGATTACTCTTGCAGCAGTTACGCTGAGCTCCTGTATGCAGAATACAAAAAAGGATGAGTCAAATCAGTCGTCCGAATCCCCTAAAAAAGAGATGGTTAAAGTCATGCAACTACAATACCGTACAGTTGCGCGCTCTGTTGAATACCCGGCTACATTTGAAGCTTACGAAGAGGTACACATGGTCCCTGCCTCTCCCGGCCGCATTGAAGAGATCCATGGAGAAATAGGTGACCGGGTATCAAAAGGAACTCCTCTTGTACAGATGGACCGTACACAACTGCATCAGGCAGAAATACAATTAAAAAATCTGGAACTGGATTTCAGGCGGCTCGACACGCTTGCTAAATACGGAAGCATAGCACAACAGCAATATGACCAGCTGAAAACACAATATGAGGTAGCCATGTCGAATGTAGAATTTCTCAGGGAAAATACCAGGTTGCTGGCACCATTTAACGGAGTAATCTCCGGCCGCTATTTCGAGGCAGGTGAGATGTTTTCGGGAACTCCCAACACTCAGGCAGGAAAAGCTGCTGTGCTTTCAATTGTTCAGATCGACAGACTGAAAGCTATGGTGGCTATGTCGGAAAATTATTTCCCTATGGTAAAAAAAGGAATGGAGACATCAATTAAAATAGATACTTACAATGACCAAAATTTCACAGGACAGGTTTTTCGTATTCATCCTACAATAAATCCGATGGACCGCACATTTAATGTGGAAGTATTAATTAATAACCGTGAAAATCTGCTCCGCCCGGGAATGTTTTGCCGGGTAACATTTGACCTTGATGAGGAGGAGGCAATCCTGCTTCCCTCAATTGCTGTCCTGAAAATGCAGGGATCCAACGAAAGATTTCTGTTTGTTAATGAGAATGGAATAGCAAAAAGGATTTCCGTTACTATCGGGAAAAGATATGATGACGATGTTGAAGTTTTTTCAGATGAGCTGGAACCGGGCGACCAGGTGATTGTCACCGGCCAGGCACGGTTGCTCGACGGTATTCCTGTTGAAGTGGTCAATTAATTTTCCCCGATAAATAACTTCACTACTAAAAGATAATAGCATGAGTATATATAAAAACGCTGTTAACAAGCCTATTACCACAATAATGATATTCACGGCAATTGTAGTAATGGGTATATACGCCCTTGTACAGATGCCGGTTGACCTCTATCCGGAAATGGACCCGCCGTTTATTTCGGTAATGACAACCTATGCAGGAGCCAATGCAAGTGATATTGAAGCCAATGTTACACGTACAATTGAGGATGCCCTCAACTCAGTAGATAACCTTAAAGAAATTACCTCCACATCATCAGATAACCTGTCAGTGATTTTTCTGGAATTTGAATGGGAGAGTAATCTTGACGAAGCAACTAATGATATCCGGGATGTTATTGACCAGATAATAGATTATCTGCCCGAAGGCGTGGAACGTCCTATGATCTTTAAATTCAATACCAGCATGATGCCTATTGTCTTTTATGCTGTGACAGCAAGAGAGAATTACCCCGGACTGGAAAAACTTCTTGATGAAAAAATCATCAATCCGCTTAACCGTATAGAAGGTATAGGTTCGATAGGACTAATGGGTGTACCCCGCCGTGTTGTATACGTTGATGCTGATCCCCGCTTACTGGATGCCTACAACCTTACAGTTGAACAGATTGGCAATGCAATAGCGGGTGAAAATATGAACCTCCCATCCGGTAATGTAAAAATGGGCAATCTTGATTATCAGTTGCGTGTACAGGGGGAATTCAACACAAGTGACCGGATCAGGAGTTTGGTAGTCAGCAATATGGCAGGGAAACCTGTCTACATTCAGGACGTGGCAACTGTACGCGATTCCATTAAGGACCTCACTCTTGATGAAACTATTAACGGAGAGAGGGGCCTTAGAATGTTTGTCATGAAACAGTCAGGTGCCAATACAATGAAGGTGGCCCGTGAGGTGCGCAAAAACCTTGCAGAATTACAAAAAGAGCTGCCTCCTGATGTTGAAATTAACCTGATAATGGATACCTCTGATTTTATCAAAGGGTCTATCAACAACCTGTCGGAGACATTATTATGGGCATTCCTCTTTGTGATACTGGTTGTCCTTTTTTTCCTGGGAAGATGGAGGGCAACTTTCATAATAGTCCTTACAATTCCAATATCTCTCATAGTCGCCTTCCTTTACCTTTTTATATCAGGAAGTTCTATTAATGTGATCTCCCTCACATCATTGTCGATTGCTATAGGTATGGTGGTTGATGATGCTATTGTGGTGCTGGAGAATATTACACGACATGTCGAAAGAGGCGCAACACCCCGCGAAGCAGCTATTTATGCCACTAACGAAGTATGGCTGGCGGTTATTATCACCACCCTCGTAGTTGTGGCTGTCTTTTTTCCGTTAACACTAGTAGGCGGAATGACAGGTGTTATCTTTAATGAGCTGGGATGGATAGTATCAATCACCGTAGTAACTTCAACGGTAGCAGCTATTTCCCTGACACCTATGTTGTCGTCAAAATTCCTGAAGCTACGTGAAAAAAAGAAACAGCCTAAGTGGTATAGTTATGAGCGGACAATTGAAAAATGGTTGGGATGGCTGGACAACTTCTATGAAAAAACCCTTCGCTGGGCATTGCGGCATAAACTGTTGACTTTGTTTGTATCCCTTGCAATATTCGTCGGATCCATGTTACTCATGCGGTTCATCCAGACTGACTTCATGCCTGAATCGGACGAAAGCCGGATCACAGCATCTATAGAATTGCAAACCGGAACCAGAGTGGAAGAGACTATTAAGACGACCCGCTATATTGAAAGTATTATCAAAGAAAAATTCCCTGAAGTACAGATACTTTCAGCTTCCTCAGGTTCAGATGACGAGGGAGGTATGTTCTCTCTCTTTACAACAACCGGCTCCAATATGATAAACCTTATGATGAGGCTTTCCGATATTGAGGAAAGAGAAAAGACAGTCTGGGAGATAGCTTCAGGAATCCGCGAAGAAATCGGGGCATTACCGGAAGTAATAAACTTCACTGTAGAAACAGCCGGCAGCGGAATGGGCGGTGCAACAAATACTGTTGATGTTGAAATTTACGGTTATGATTTTAATGTTACCAATACAATAGCCGAAGAGATAAAAAATAGACTGGAAAAGGTTAACGGCGCAATTGATGTGCAGGTAAGTCGTAAAAATGATAAACCTGAACTGCAATTTGTACTCGACCGCGATAAACTTGCATTGCACGGATTAACAACTGCCCAGGTCTCAACTTACCTGAGAAACAGAGTAACAGGCATGATCGCCTCCCAGTATAAAGAGGAGGGGGAGGAATATGACATAAGGGTAAGGCTGAAAGAGGAATTCAGGAGCTCATTGACCGATCTGGAAGAAATTTCAATCGTAACACCAACAGGTGCACGTATTAAAATGAAAGAACTGGGGGAGATCAAAGAGTACTGGTCACCACCAAATATTCAGCATAAAAGAAGAGAGCGTATAGTTACCGTTTCGGCAAAACCCGACAGGATAGCCCTTGGAGAGCTGGCAAAGCGGATCAAAGCAGAAATAGATCAGGTTGAAATACCCCAGGAGGTATTATTAAATGTTGGCGGGACTTACGAGGACCAGCAGGAATCCTTTATGGACCTGGGTCTTTTGATGGTATTAAGTTTAATTCTGGTTTTTATCGTAATGGCTTCCCAGTTTGAATCATTTATAATGCCGTTTGTCATAATGTTCTCTATACCGTTTGCATTTACCGGTGTTATCCTTGGTTTGCTGATAACGGATACCACCCTAAGCCTGGTGGCTGCCCTGGGAGCAGTGCTCCTGATAGGTATTGTGGTTAAAAACGGAATAGTTCTTATAGACTTTACCAACCTGATGCGCGACCGTGGACTTGAGCTTTATGAGGCCATTGCTGTATCTGGAAAATCCCGTTTACGTCCGGTACTTATGACAGCAGCAACTACAATCCTGGGAATGTTGCCACTGGCACTCAGCACCGGTGAGGGGGCAGAACTGTGGAGGCCAATGGGTATTACAGTAATTGGAGGACTGGTATTCTCAACACTGGTCACGATGGTTATTGTACCTGTAATGTACGGCATTATGTCCCACCACGGAGAGCGAAACAAAAAGAAAGGTATAATAAAACAGATCCGGTTCATGGAATAATACGAAAATATATGAAACGAGCATCCCGATTTTAATCGGGACAAAAAAATGTAATTAAAACATGTGCGAGTTCCATCTTATACCATATAAATTAACAATTATATTCGAATGAAAGCAGTAATGATAATATTTAACCAGACAAATACCGAGCGTGTGGAATATATGTTTGACAAGCTGGGCATAAGGGGATACTCCTGGTTCAATGATGTAAAGGGCAGGGGGTCCGAAACCGGAGAGCCGCGTATGGGTACCCATACGTGGCCGGAGATGAACTCGGCGGTCCTTACAATAATTCCTGACGACAAAGTTGACGACCTGCTGAATGCTGTTGAAAAACTTGACAATATACACAAGGAGGTGGGAGTCAGGGCTTTCGTTTGGCCGGTGGAGAAAACAGTATAATTTATTTAAACTGTTATCTCAAAGTGTAATTGTACAATTTACCTCCACCACTGCCCACAACCAGGTTCAGAGAAGTTGAACTGTCGGAAAGTTTACCGATGCTAAATTCACTGCTGCCCTGAAGTGGAAATCCTTCATGTAGCTTACCGTCAGGATTATACAGGTATATTCTGTTTGATTCAGCATCAACGACGCCTACCTTCCTGAGGTTGTGTGAAAATGCATATATATTGGGTGGAAAGCTTACCGGGTTCGCTGTCTTTTTGCTGAATTGTTTTTTGCCATTTTCATCAAAGACTGTAATCTCATTTTTATCAGCAAAAATAAAATCGGGAATTTGATTTCCATCCAGGTCATCCACTGTGAAGAAATGATCTTTACTGAAACGGGATGTTTTCTTCTCTTCATGTCTCCCGTCAAAGTAAATGTAATGAACCTTGCCTGTATTATCGGTCGTAACAATCTTAGGTGTTCCGTCCGTATTGAGAAATAACGGATTATCTGAAAAATTTATTGTAAAATCAGCCGGAACACGTGTATCTCCCCTCCGGTCCTGAATATATATCCGCTTATTATCTTTAAAGACTATATAATCTTTACCCGAAATCCTAAAATGCTGTACTGGTGTTGTTACCGGTCCTTCGGCCTTCCCGAAATTCCAGCCCGAAACAATTTTCCCATCAGGATCATACACATAAATTTTTCTGTCCTCTCCGGCAATGACATAACGGTAATTACGGTTCCTGTCATAATCAAATACATTTACTCCGTTTGTAGCAGGCGACTTAAGTGCCACAGGAAAATCTGCCGTATTTTTACCATTCCTGTCAATAAGATAAATTTTATCTTTTGTATTGAAGAGGTATTGCAACTTGCCATTTCTGTAATAGTCAACCTGATGGATTTCACTTAATACAGGACCTGACAGAGGCAGGCTCCACCGGATATTACCCCCTCCCGTTAATAAAATCAGGTTATTCCGGCTATCAGAAATAATAATTTCCCGGTCAGAGGGGTTATCGGCGTTTATCACCAACTGTGGCTTCTTTATAATGTCATTTCCTATGGTACTTTGCCATGTAGTTTGTGCCTGTGCTGGTGTTTCGGTGTCATACACCAGCTTTAAAAAATTATAACAGGTACCTTTATCGTGGTGAACCTGCCAGTTCACAGTCCGGAATCTTCTGATATTCTCATCATATTCATTTAACTCCTTAACGAATGAGGGAGTGAAAATCTCAGGGCCGAAACCAAATGACTTGTTTATGTCTGTGTAAATATTCAGATTAGCCCTTCCCGGGTTATTCCGGACAGTCCTTAGGTATGCCGGATCTTTTCCCAGTATTGTAGTGTTCGAAATACTATGTAAATACTCCTTTAATCCCTGCTCACTATTGCAAAATATCATACAATTATTATAAAAAGTAACATATTCGGCCTCTGCCATAAAAAAAGGTGCTCCAAGCCATATGCCGGGAAAAGAGGGATAAGGAAATTTATATATCCCAACTTTCACCTTGCTGTCAAGATCATATTCCGCCTTCATGGAATCAGGCTGGAAACCTTCACGCAGCGCATAGTTGGTTAACAAATTATTCAGATGCTCTTCAGCTGACACCTGACTTTCTGTATGAAGTATAAAATAGACAGTCTTATTTTCCGGATTTACAGGAATTGTTGTGGAGGCAACAACAATCTGATCTTTTACAATATCCCTGAACAATTCTCTTATATCATTGCGGAAACCCCGTTCGAACCTCTTAATTCTCTCTTCCCTCATATAATAAGATTCTGAATGGATAAAATAGTCTTCAAGACGTTTGAAAAACATTTTTTTGTCAGACAGTGCAATATTAAAAAAGTATGAGGTATTTTGAGGTAAAAGCTCATCAGCCCTGAGGCGTGCAGGCTGCTGTCCTTCAAATACAGAAAGATAGTGATTAAGTGAGTCGTCAGCAGCAGAATAACCACTAAGTGTCATATTATCTGTACTGAAATGAAGATCCAGGACACTCCATGAAGCATAATTCCTGAATTTTTCAGACTGTAACCGCGCATTGGATTTTACCGGATCACCAAATTCGTCTAATTGCCAATTGGAATCGCTATTCAAAATATTACTCATAAATCCCGGAAAATAGTTGTGGTTAATAAACAGGGAAGCTTCCCGGGAGGCGGCTGATTTATAAATATCCTGAAAAAACTTGTCATTAACGATCCCTTCAGAGGCCTGTTGCCTTATTGCCTGTTCGACCAGTAATGATTCACTACTGACAAGAAATAAATCATTCGCATATGAATATACTAAAGGTTTATTGTCTTTTCCGGTATTTATCTCAACAATTTTACTTTTCCCGTAATCTTTTTCAGTGTATTTGAATTTTTCCGGGGGATAAATATTTTGAAAGAGTTGGTTAACTGCATTTTTACGGTTATTGCCTTCAGCTTTTTTAATCAACAGAGGCACGAGCTGGTTGCGGCCGGTAAAACAAAATGCAAGAACAAAAGGAGTGCTTCGAAGACCGGAAGAGAGCTCTTTTGAATCCCTGATAATTGTGTCAAGATGTAAAAGCACGCCGATATATGATTTTTCAATTAAAATAAGTTCCTGTATAATCGGATTGCCAAACGGAATTGAGCTCAAAGATCCAACTTCAAGAAAAAAAGGAGTCGAAACAGGAATAGCCTTATAGACAGAAGTGTCTTTAGAAAATGATATCTCCTTTTCAGAAAAAAAGTAAAAATAACCAGCAACTACTACTGCTAAAATTACTGCACTTGTTATAATAATCCGTTTCATCTTATTTAATATGTTTATGGTATAAGATGGAACCCGCACATGTTTTAATTATAATTTTTTGACCTGATTTTACAATCATACTCATACCATATCTTCCCGAATTTTTCTCAAAACTACAAAATTGAACTGTGCGGTGATCTGATTTCCGAAAAGAGTAATGAATGACGGATTGTTAATAACTTATATTATAATTGTTTTGCCACCTCTATCTCACTGAATGCCTCAATGTAATCTCCGTTCTTGATATCATTGAAATTTTCAATATTCAACCCACATTCGTAACCGTTTTTCACCTCTTTGACATCCTCCTTAAAACGTTTCAGTGACCCCAGGGTACCGGTGTAAATAACTATGCCATCCCGTATAACCCTTATTTTTGAATTTCGGCTGATTTTGCCGTCGCGGACAATACAGCCTGCGACAGTCCCTACTTTTGTTACTTTAAATATTTCAAGGACCTCGGCCGAACCTGTAATCTCCTCTTTTATATCAGGTGAAAGCATACCTTCCATAGCAGCTTTGATTTCATTAATTGCATCGTAAATAATTGAATATAAACGAATATCAATTTGCTCGCGTTCGGCAAGTTTACGGGCACTTAAGGAAGGCCTGACCTGGAACCCTACAACAATGGCTTCAGAAGCTGCAGCAAGAAGAATATCAGATTCTGATATCTGTCCGACAGCCTTATGTTTAACATTCACCTGAATTTCCTCGGTTGATAACTTGATAAGTGAATCAGAGAGGGCTTCAACTGAGCCATCGACATCGCCTTTAATAATAAGGTTCAACTCCTGGAAGTTACCTATGGCAATCCTCCGGCCTATCTCATCAAGAGTAATATGTTTCTGTGAACGGAGGCCTTGCTCCCGTGCAAGTTGCTCACGCTTATTAGCAATACTTCGTGCCTCCCGCTCATTCTCCATTACATTAAAATTGTCACCTGCCTGTGGTGCTCCGTCCAGTCCGAGAATAATGGCAGGTTCTGCGGGACCGGCTTTCTCTATTTTCTGATTACGTTCATTAAACATAGCCTTAACATGTCCGAAGTACTTACCTGCAAGAACAAGATCTCCTGCTTTGAGGGTGCCATTCTGTATCAGCACAGTTGCCACATAACCTCTTCCCCGGTCAAGTGAAGACTCAATAATTGTACCTGTCGCATGCCTGTCCGGATTAGCTTTTAATTCCAGCAATTCTGCTTCAAGCAAAACTTTTTCAAGCAGCTCATAAATCCCTTCTCCTTTTTTTGCTGAAATATCGTGCGACTGGTACTTGCCACCCCACTCTTCAACCAGGTAGTTCATCTTAGCTAATTCCTCTTTTATCCTTTCCGGATTAGCTCCTGGTTTATCAATTTTATTAATGGCAAAAACAATAGGAACACCTGCGGCTGAAGCATGATTGATAGCTTCAACTGTCTGAGGCATAACATTATCGTCGGCAGCTACAATAATAATGGCAATATCAGTTACCTGAGCGCCTCTTGCACGCATGGCAGTAAATGCTTCGTGCCCCGGGGTATCGAGAAAGGTAATCTTCTTTCCCTCTTTAAGATGCACATTATAGGCACCAATATGTTGGGTGATCCCACCTGCCTCACCGGCAATCACATTTGTGCTCCTTATATAATCGAGCAGGGATGTCTTGCCGTGATCCACGTGTCCCATCACAGTGACAATTGGGGGCCTTGGAACCAGATCTTCTTCTGAGTCTTCCTGTGCTTCAATTGATTCCTGTATTTCAACGCTAACAAATTCAACTGAATAACCAAATTCTTCGGCAACAATAGAGAGTGTTTCCGCATCCAGCCTCTGATTTATAGAAACAAACAATCCAAGGCTCATACATGTAGAAATGATCTCATTCACACTGACATCCATCATATTAGCAAGTTCATTCGCTGAGACAAATTCAGTAACCTTCAATACTTTTTTCTGCAGATTAGACTTTTCAATATCTGCCTGTTTTCTTTCACTGATTGCAGCTCTTTTATCACGTCTGTGTTTAGAGCCCTTTGATTTACCTTTGGAAGTTAACCGCGCCAGAGTATCTTTAATTTGCTTCTGGACTTCTTCTTCATTTACCTCCTTCTTCAGAAGTACCTTTTTCTTTCTTCCTGACTGTTTTTGAATTTTCTTTTCAATTTTGGGTTTTTCAGATGCCCCTTTATCCTCCAGCTTTACTTTTCCTGTCTCCTTAATTCTTTTTCTGCGTTTCTTATGACTATCAGAATCTGAACTTATTCTTAGTTTTTTCTGTTTTTTCTCAGGAAGGTCAATTCTTCCAACGACTGTAGGCCCGGTAAGCTGCTGGGATTTTGCTTTTATTATTTCTGACTCCTGTTCCTTTACATTTCCGGAGCTGTCAGCCTCAGGCTCTTCTTTAACAGGCTCTTCAGCCCTTTGAACTATATTTTTCTTTTTAAACCGCTCTTTTCTCTCCTTCTCTTTTTCTTTTCTTGATTTTTTCGCTGGTCGTGTCTTTTGGTTCAGCGTGGTCAGGTCTATTTTACCAACTACCTTGACATCGTCGACCCTGGGGATTTCAGTTTCAATTTCTTCTCCGGACTCCTCCTGCGGCTCCTCAGATTTTATTTCCTCCGGCTCTTCCTTCCTGACCTCAACAGGAGGCTCCTCCTTTTTCTCTTCAGCCTGCAATGG
>JAAYJR010000413.1 GCA_012522835.1 Bacteroidales bacterium | reverse complement strand
TCGGGACTGGCACTGGTTTGCAGACAATTTGGCAATCCTTTCACTGCTGTTATGCCGGCCGGTAACAGTCCGGAAAGAGTTAAGCTCTTAAAAGCACTGGGAGCCGTGGTTGTCCTTGCTGATCAGGTTGATGGCCGGCATGGAATGGTGACTGGTAAAGATATTGACCATGCATCGCAGGTTGCACGGAAACTGGCAGAGGATAACGATGGGTTTTATGTAGACCAGTTTAATAATGTCTCCGGGATAAAAGCTCACTATAAAAATACAGGACCTGAAATCTGGAGAGATTTACCCGCTATTGATGCCTTTGTTACCTCTGTCGGGACCGGAGGAACTTTCATGGGGATATCCCGCTTTTTAAAAGATCAGAACAAGAATATTAAGTGCGTTGCAGTGGAACCTGAAAATGCTGCGATACTTAAAAACGGATATGTTTCCAATCCGAAGCATATTATACAGGGGACCGGATACAGCCTTGTTCCCCCTCACTGGGATCCTGCTATTGCTGAGGATATTATTACCGTTTCGGATGATGAAGTTAGGAATATGACCAAAAGGTTAAGCAGGGAACAGGGACTTTTTGCCGGATATTCAACAGGAGCAAATGTTGCAGCTTCCCTTAAGTTTGCAGAAAAAAACAGATCTGTGAGAAATATTGTAACTATTTTATGTGATACAGGATATAAATATTCAGACCTTTAATGATCTTTTGTAATTTTTTCTTTAGTGGTGATTTTTTCTTTAGGCTAAAAAATGAGAAACAGTTTATTTCAGAAGATAATAGAAATTTAGATTTTTAACTAAATTAAATTAAGATGAAACAATTAATCCTGCTGATCCTCTCCCTGGCACTATTTCTGGATACTGCCTACTCACAGAGCAGAAATACAAAAGTATTTACAATTTTTACATCCTCCGGTTGCGGATGTACCGGATCCGGCGGTCCACCAGAAACTTTTACCACTAATGAAGATGTACTTACCGATTTGGAAAAGACGTGTAACGGAATAGAATTCATGTTGTTTGAGGGAAACGTTACCGAAGCCTGGAATGATGTGCAGGCGAATAAAAGTGAATACGACGGAGTGCTTATTGTAGGGAGGCTGGACAGAGATTACCGGTTGGCATTTACCGGTCTGCCAACAATAATTGTATATAACCTGTTTGAATTTCAGAGCGGTCATCATTATCATATCTATGCTACAGGGAAGGTTAAAGATGATAAGGTGAATATACTTCAGGGGGGTGAAAACTATAACGAGGTCAAAATACTGAATGCGCAACTTGACAGGAGAAATCTTTGTGATCCGGAGGTGACAGGATCTATGTTTGATGACCTTGTTTATAAAATTAAACTGATCAGGGCAATAAAAGAGATGAAGGAGACCAGGATCCTGATGGTTAAAGGAAGTAAAGATGAGATAATTGCAAGTGTAAATTATAAGTATGGTGACCATGATCAGTCTTATCCTGAAGATCATAATGAACGGTATCTTGAAAATTTCAGGGAATTGCTTGGTGTTGATATCGTGACTGTGGAAGCTGATGAATTTTATGAAGCTTATAAGAATACAGTAATAGGTGAAGCAGAGAAATTAGCTGATCTTTGGATTATGAATGCCCGCAAAGTAGAAGCATCGCGTCGGGAGATTATCAAATCAGTGCGCGGATACCTTGCATTGGATGCCTTAAGGGAAAAATATGACTGCAATGCCGTTTCCACTCATGTCAGATCAGTGACGGGAAGTGGTAATCTTGAAGACCGTTTTAATCCTGGCCTGGGTATGGAGCTGGGTTTTAAAACACGGGGAATACAGGCAGTTTGCCAGAATTATCCTGATATTCTGATCAGCCAGGTTTTGGCGTATCATATGACGGGAAGGCCAAGCATGCTGGGCGACCAGATGTATGATATCGATAATTCAGTACAGATTGCCCTGCATTGCGGTATACCAATAAATCCCTATGGCGATGAATGGAGGGTACCTTATACCATAAGGACACATGCGGAAAGCCCTGTCAGAGACAAACCTGAAGAGCCTGGATCGTCAACTGGATTGACAGCAGAATGGCCTGTTGGTGAACCTGTTACATTCTGGGAGTTACATAGTATTATGAAGGAAATAAGGTTGCATACAGGAGAGGTGGCCGACGGACATGAAATTTATACAGGTGGAGAGAATATTGATAATGTGATGTGTACAGCGAAAGTAATTGCAAAAATGAATAATATTGAGAAAGTAAGAGATCAACATTTCCCGTCTTTATACGGGATACATAATTGTGTTACCCTTGGCGACTTGCGAAAGCAGATAAAGGATGTTGGTGTATTAATGGGAATAAAAGTGACAGAAAGAGATAAATAAAAAGATATGAAAAAATGGAATTTCGGGATAGTGGGTGCCGGCAGTATTGCAGATTTTCACGCAAAAGCGGTTCAAAGTCTTGCAAATGCTTGTCTGAAAGGAATATGCGGTACTAATCCTGTTAAAGTAAAAACATTGGCAGAAAAATATAAATGTAAAATTTATAAAAGTACAACTGAAATGCTCGGGGATCCCGGAATTGATATAATATCTATTGCCACTCCGAGCGGGGCACATATGGAACCTGCTGTTGAGGCCGCAAATAACGGCAAACATGTTATCTGTGAAAAACCTCTTGAGGTAAGTCTTGAGAGGATTGATAATATGATAGAGGCTCATGCCAAAAGTGGAACTAGATTAGGGGGGATATTTAATTACAGGTTCAATGAGGTTGTAAGGCTTCTGAAAAAGACCGTTGACTCCGGCAGATTTGGTAAGATTACCAATGCCTCTGTTTATGTGCCCTGGTGGCGGTCTGATGAATATTATAAAAGCAGTTGGAGAGGAACCCGGCTGCTCGACGGGGGCGGGGCATTAATGAATCAGTCAATTCACATGGTGGATATGCTTCAATATGTTGCGGGACCGGTAAGTTCATTAAAGGCATATACCGCAACCCTGGCACATCCTCAGATTGAAGTGGAAGATTCGGCAGCAGCCGTGCTCAGGTTCCGCAACGGAGCATTGGGCATTATTTACGGATCTACAGCATCTTTCCCCGGACAGTTCAGGAGGATTGAAATTTCCGGCACACGTGGAACTGCGATAATTGAAGAGAATAGTATTAAAGTCTGGAATTTCGATCAACAGAATGATGAGGATGAGGAAATCATACAAAAGTTTAGCAATATAGAAGGGGGAGGAGGGGTATCCGATCCGATGGCAATACCATTTGAACCCCATGCAAGAAATATTGCAGCTTTTATCAGCTCGGTGGAAACCGGACTGCCTTTTGAAATTGACGGACATGAAGCAAGAAAATCTGTTGAAATAATACTTGGAATATATAAGTCTGCAAAAGCAGGTATAGAAGTTAACTTAGATAGCTGATCTATGAGGACAAATCGCAGGGATTTTATTAAGGCCACAGGAGCAGCAGGTACCGGACTGGTAGCAGGTGGTCTCACTTATTGTATTACTGACAGGAAGAATATTGTACTTGAGAACAGTTACCTGAGATATGAAACAGATGCAGGCGGGAATAACCTTCATTTCATTGATAAAGCTTCGGGAAATGACCTTCTTGATAAGAAAAATGCTTCTTATTGTGCTTACATAATAAAAGACGGAGATAAATATTTAGTTGATAATGTATCCCAAATAGATGGCAGGTTACATTTTGAATTTGGGGATTCAGGAGTATCAGCTGACCTTAGTGTGGAAATTTTTCCGGACAGGATATTTATTTCTCTTATTTCAGTTTCCGGTAATCCGGACTCCGTAACTTTTTCGAATATTCCCCTGGATGTTGATAGAGTAGATGAAGGACGGTTTGCTGCATGTCTGTTATCGATGAACCTGCAAACCCATGTTAGCCAACTTCCTGCCATTCAGAATCATTTATCAGCAACTTCATATGAACATACAGGATTGGAAAATGGCTCTTTTGCATTACTTGCTCTTCCGCAAGATAAGATTATTGAAGTTATACGTGATGTAATAAGTCATTCCAAAGAGATCCCGTTCTCAGATCAGGGGGGTGCGTGGGCCAAGGACCGTAAAGCAGGTTATGGTTCATATCTTTTTGTAAGGGATCTTACTGAAAACACAGTTGACGATATAATAGAAAGATGTAAGAGCCTCGGTTTTAATCAGGTGTTAGTAAGTAGTGCACGACACGGTGATTTTTTTATCAGTAAGGAACAGTACCCTGACGGATGGCTTTCATTCAGGAGGATCAATGAAAAGATACATGCAGCAGGTCTCAGTACCATTTTTCACATGTACTCCTTTTTTATTGATAAGAGAGCTGAGTATGTAACTCCTGTGCCAAGTGAAGACCTGGGGTATTTTAAAGCATTCACACTTTCCCGTGAATTAAGCCCAGATGATAACGAGATAGAGGTCACTGAATCAACAACAGGTATGTCGGCAACAACAGGATTCTGGGTAAGAAACAGCAAAACTGTTCGTATTGGAGATGAATTGATAGAATTTAGCGGGGTAACACAGGCTGTCCCGTATAAGTTTACCGGGTGCAAAAGGGGTGTGCACGGTACTAAAATATCAGGGCATTCGGTGAATGAAAAGGTATTTCACCTTAAAGAGATGTTCGGCAGGTTTCTTCCTGCCGCTGACACGAAATTATTTAGCAAAATAGCTTCGGATATTGCAGGAATTGTTGATACTGCAAATTTTGACGGCATCTATTTTGATGCTATTGACGGAAGTGACCTTTTTGAGGGGGATGCGTTTTACTGGCATTACGGTCCGAAGTTTGTCTTTGAGGTCGCCCGAAACCTAAAGACAATGGTTGGTATGGAGATGGCCGGAATGACACATCTTTGGTGGCATTACCGTTCAAGGTGGCAGGCATGGGACTATCCCACAAAGGGTTTTAAAAAGTTTATTGATATCCATCTGGCATCCATCAAATCATATACCTACAAGCATGGCGAATTCAGGGGAAATACTCCCGTGATTAGTAAATTTGCAGGTAAAGCTCTGAGTCCTTTAATGTTGCCCCTCCATTTGGGGTGGTGGAGAAACCAGGTTTGGGATCCTCCGCAGACTGAGCGCACTATGCCTGATGACTTGGAATATATCTGTTGTAAAATGGCAGGAAATAATGCCGGCCTCTCTATGACAGGTGGAACTGAAATAAATTTACTTACTGAAAATCCACTGCTGGCAAAGCTGAACTCAATTATAAAAAAGTATGAGGAGTTACGCCATGCAGGTTATTTCAGCGAGTCTGTACTTGAAAAATTGCGACAGCCGGGAAAGGAAGTCACCCTGATAAAGGATAGTGGCAGGTGGAATTTCAGGCAGGTCTCCTACAAAAAACATAAAGTGGCAGATGACAGCCACCCGACAGCTGCATGGCAGGTGAATAATGAATTCGAAAGTCAGCCGGTAAAATTGAGGATAGAGTCTCTCATGACAATTATGCCATATAATCATTCAAAGGGAATTTTATTGTCTGATTTTTCTGATGCCTCTGCATTCAAAGAACAGGAAAAGGCAAAAGGAGTGTCAGGAAAAATGAGTAGTGAAAATGAAGGCGGACCCGGATTTGACAGAAGTAGCCGATTCAGTGCCTTTAGTGCAGGTGATTCGCCGCAAGATGGTTCATGGATATGCATGGAAAAGTCATTCGAGGCCGGAGCTGACCTGGATAAACATCAGGGCCTGGGTCTATGGGTAAAGGGTGACGGAAGCGGGCAGATACTTAATGTCGGTCTCAGAAGTCCGGTGCATCTCAACGGCGGCCGGGGTGATCATTTCATCAGAATTGACTTTACAGGATGGAGGTACTTTGAACTTGTTGAGAATGAATCTGATCAGTTCAGCGATTATTTATGGCCAGACCATCATTTGTATGTTTACCGGACATACCGCCACCAGCTTTATTATAATAATATTGAAAAGTTACAACTGTGGTTTAATAACCTGCCTGCAGGAAGGGAGGTTAGTTGTATGATCGGGCCTGTAAAAGCATTGCCTCTGGCGAGTGCTACACTAAATGATCCGGCAATTGCGATCGGAGGGGAAGAAATAACATTCCCTGGTACAATTAAATCGGGAGAGTATATTGAGTTCAGGTCAAAAGATGATTGTAAACTTTTTACAAGCAAGGGTCAATTTATCAGGGATATTGCTGTTAAAGGAGATATTCCTATACTTAAAAAAGACAGTAACGATGTATCATTCAAATGTAATAATAACACCGATTACAGCTCAAGAGTTCAGGTAACTGTAATAGCTGAAGGAGAGCTGCTTTAGTTGAATAAAAAAATGTAAAAAAATGAAGAAAAACTATTCAAGAAGAGATTTTATTGGAAAGACTTCGGCAGGACTGGCGGGGGCTGCTGCAATTTCAGGATTTGCACCATCTGTGGCTGAAACCGGAAAGCAAACAGTTACGGCAGGTGGCGGGTTCAGTTATGAAGGATCACCATTTGCAGCAGAAGTTGAACGTCTGCCTGTTGAGGAGATTTATGATTATCATAAATACCTTTCAACTGCACCTGTGCATATATGGAGAAGGGACAAATATGCAGAAAAGGACAAAAATGAGATGTCATTGCCTGATAAAGGCTGGAAGATTAACTATCTGGCAGGAAGTGGTGTAATTATTGAAAATGCTGTAGATGATTTTCGGGACTATCTGAACAGGTCACAGGGCATAACGATTGAAAAAGAAGCAAAAGGGTATATAAGAGACTGGAAAAAATATAAAAATTGTATTGTAGTTGGTACAAAAGAGCAATTACAAGGGTGCGGAGAAGAACTAAAGAGTCCAAAGGATTATGAAATCAGGGTAACTCCCAGGCAGATATTGGTGTGTGGTTTTGATGAACGAGGAGCGATGTTTGGATTATATAACCTTGAGAGCAGGATGAACCTGCGGGAAGCCCCAATGCTGCAAAAGGACCTGAAGATTGTCCGCCACAGCCTGTATGATACCAGGATGACATTATCATGGATGGGTTGGATGGAGTGGCCTGATAACCTGTTGCGCCACCTGGTACATGACGGATTTGATGCCATATTTGCATCTGTATATGCAAATCCTAATGGTGACCGGACTACAGCAGAAACCTCCACCGATTTTTATGCCCGCCGGCAATACGGAAGGAAAAGGCAGGATCCCGAAAAAGTAAGGGACCTGATAAAGAGAGCTGCCCGTTTCGGGGTGAAGTTTTATGCCCCGATAGTGTGGCAGTATATGGGTACTAAAGAGAGTGAAGAGGGATTAAGGAATTTGGTAAGAGATGTTGTAAAGGGATTTCCCGACATCAGGGGTTATGTTTTGCTGACAGAAGGATTCTGGTATAAAAAGTGGGGAGGAGGACACGGCGCCGACAAGGAGTATATTCAGGAATGGGCAAGGAACTGGTGTGATGCTGTTGGTATTGTCAAAGAGGAGTGCCATAAAATCGATCCTTCGATTGAGATCCTGCCCTGGGAATATAATATTAACTTCAGGCCTGATAACAGTGATGTCAAACGGTATTTTATCAAACAGCTTCCTGACGGGGTAACTCCGTTGCTTACGTGGGAAAACGGCAAGAGCTTTGAGATTGATGGCATGAAGGGCTTTCTGAGGGACTACTCACTTAATCAGATCGGTCCTGCCGAGGTAACTGATGCACAGATTGATGAGGCTAATAAAAGGAACATGAAAGTCTTTTCAAAGGTGGATACCTCAGCAAGCTGGCAGTACGGCACAATTCCCTATCTTCCTTGTCCTTACCAGTGGTACGACAGGTATATTGCCCTTGAGAAGTATGGCGTCAGCGGCACACTTGAAAGCTGGAGCAGTGGTTACAAGCCAAACTTAATGAGTTCGATCCGTTCCTGGACCTGCTGGAGCAACGGTTTGTCAAGGGATGAGCTTTTCGGGGCCATGGCCTCAAGTATGTTCGGCAGTGAAAACAGGGAACTTGTCCTGAAGGCATGGGACCACTTCAGTCAGGCGATCCGCTATGTACCCGATACAGGTCCCAATATGGGAACTAACGGAGCAATCGGGAATCCTCTCTTTTTCCGTAAACCACCTCTGAGAGGGGTAACCTTCGATCACGGCTGGTGGGATGCCAACCTTCAGGCTTGTCAGACTGTTAATCCGCACTGGCCATTTACAATTTCCAGGATGGTCTTCTTTCCGGATTTCTCAAATAAAACTAATAAGGCTGAGAACTATGCGAGGTCTGCAACCGGCATACAGGTTTCAAGAGATGTAAAGTTGCTGCCGGTGTTTCTGAAATATCTGAAACTTGCCATTGATGAGATGGAAAAAGGATTGAAATTTTACAGGGAAGCAGCTGTGAAGAGCAATGAGCAGAAGCATAAGAATGCGGTTCGGGAGGTTATCGTTGCTGAACAGATGCAAAGGATGATGCAGAGTGATTATGCCATTCTTGAGTTTGAGGATCTTCGCCTTCAACTGGCCAGAGAGAAAAATGCCGGTAAATTTGATGAGATACTTGATAAAATGGAAAAGGTATTGCGGGAGGAGATTAAACGCACTGAACTGTCGTGGCTGGCAGCCAGCAGGGATTCCAGACTGGGATTTCAGCACGAGCAGGACTATGTATATACACCATTCTCTTTGGAGGAAAAACTGAGGTTGATGAAGGAAACCCTCGAAAAGTATATTCCACAGGCAAGAAGCAGTAAATCAGTATAATAGAAATTAACTAATAGAGAGGGATATAACTTCCATGGATTTTAGTTATATCCCTCTCCTGTTTTTTTGCAGCTGGTAACATAGCTGTGCAAAACCATATTCAGCAATCCAAAGAGATTATTGACTGCACAAGCCTGTTCAAAGTCTATTTAAACCGGAATGAATACAGATCAGCATCTTTAATAAAAAATCTAATCCGGACAGGTTTCCCTGAAATACCAGACAGGTCACTTCCGCTTTTCCATGTGACTGCACGCTCCAATGAATCACCAAAGACCGGCGCACATTCATCAAGGGAATATTTGTCGAGCGGATTGCCATTTATATCCTGTATCTCCACCAGGATCTCACCAGCAGCTGATGAGGAAAAATTGAGGTTCAGTTTATTTCCTTCGAAAATAACAGGTTTAGTGATAATCTCCCCACCTTTCATCGATGCAGATGCAGAGACAAATCCATCAATACGGAGTGTATATCTTCGCAGAGCGCTTGCATTTCCTTTCCAGTATGATTCTGTGACGTACAGTGACAATTCCTCAGGAGCACCGGGAAGATCAGATCGTGTTTCGACAAGGTGCCATCCCATATAAGCATCCCCGTATGTCCACGTGCCTTTCCTTTCAATCCCGGGCCTTATGAATGCTTCATTCCAACGTTTGAAAGTTGTACCATCACGGCTTACCATAAGTATAGTTTCTGTTAATGCGGTACCGTATCTTTGACTCTTCGACGCTCTGGCTTTTCTTTCCTCCGGTTCGGGTAATGCCTCCATTGACGGGGACCATCCCCTGTCGGTATACCTTGCCGGAAAACCAATTAAAATATGAGGTGCACGGTAGTAAGGTTTAATCTGGTTAGTATATAGCTGCTGTCTTAAAGTATCGGTAAAAATTATATTTGTTTGCTTTTCCCAGTTAATAAAGTCCTTCGAAATTGCGGTCCTGACCGATCTCAATCCCTTATACCGGGAGTTATCATCCTCTTCAGTAAAATATCTCCAGTAAGCCCGGTATACTTTATTGTGACTATCCCAGAATGCCAGGTTTTGAGAGTCAAAAGCGCCATCAGTAATTATGGGCTCATCACTTATTAATGTCCAGTTTATTCCGTCAGCAGATTTAAAAGCAGCTAATCCCCTTTTGGGAGATCCGGAGATAAGAATAGCTTTATAGCGGGCATCAGGACTGACCTCCGGATTACTGTCCATAAATACTGCCGGGTGGCCTGCATCTATATTGAATCCTTTATATTCACCGCTTACAAATACTATATTATTTTTTTCGGAGCCGTTGAATTTGTGAATTCCCAATTCAGGCTTGATCCAGTTGATGCCATCATAGCTCTCTGCGCAGGCACAGAAGAGAGGGTGCACCGTAGATACGTCACTGCTTGCAGTATGTTGCCATGCTTTATAGTACATCCGGTATTTTTCTCCATCATGGAAAATACTGTGGTACCCACTTCCGCTTCCTTCCCACGGCTGGTCATGCAGGATCACAATCTCCTTAGGAACAGGGTGATGAAGTCTGAATGTTGCCTCTCCTCTGACAGCCTCAACAAGATAGTCGTCTGTAAATAGTTCGAGCCTTGAACCTATATCAATGATTTCCGGCCGGCCGGGTTCATTATTATTTGCATGGCTGGTGGTCTGCGAAATAGATAACAGGATGGCAATTAATAAAAAAAATATATATGAATTGTTCATTTTTATTCCTCTTTTTTTAACATAGTACTTTGACGTAAGCCTGGATGTCGTTCCAATTATTTTTTTTGGTTTTCTTCCTAAATTATTTAATAAAATCAATAGCTATTTGCGTGGGATACCAAACTATTTTATAAGTGTATTAGCCTGGTTTTATATTAGCATTAAAAATGCCCCTACGGACCAATATCAAAGATAATTTATAAGTTTACTAATTCAAAATCAAAATTGAAAATTTGCAGTTGATTTATTTTTGCTGTAACAGACAATGGTTAACTGTTCAGTGAATTAAGTTCATATCTTTTTAAAAAAGATATCTTTGAGGTTTTATCTTTATTATTGTTTTTCTTAATTTTCGGGGAATTAATAAATAAATCTGGAACCATGGATAATATGCTTAAGGAACAAATTAAATCGTTCATTTTAAAGGGTATAGACGAAAAACCAGTCGTAGCTGTATCAGATCCTTTTTGGCAAAGTTTACGAAGTACAGGCACTGAATTGTGGCTTGACACAGGTGATATGGAGGAGGCAGAAAAAAACTGGTCTGCTGAAATGACCGCCCTGACTACCAACAACACTTTGGTAAATAAAGAGATACAAAAAGGCATCTATGATAAATTCATAGCAGAAGCCAGGGAGATTGTAAGGCATTTACCCCTCAAAGAGCAGATCGTTGAGATTGCTTTTATACTGAATGCCAGGCACGGATTAAGGCTTGCCAGAAAGTTTGGAGGAATGGTAAGTGTTGAATTACACACTGACACTGCCCATAATATTGATGCGACGATAAGTTACGCGTTGAGGTATTTTGAGATCTGTCCGGATCAGTTTATTGTGAAAGTACCCTATACCGCCAGCGGACTTCTTGGAGCCAGGAAGCTGCGTGAAAAGGGAGTAAAGATCAATTTTACCCTCGAATTTTCAGCAAGGCAGAATGTCATGGTTGCAGCTATTACAAAACCAAATTACCTCAATGTCTTTCTTGGCCGCATAGGTGCTTATATTTTTGATAATAAACTGGGTGACGGATCCGGAGCCGGTGAACGTGCAGTCCTTGCCACCCAGAAAATGGTTACAGAACTAACAAAGAATAATCCTGTTCCCACAAAGCTGATAGCTGCAAGTCTCAGAGGGTATATGCAGCTGAATGACCTTGCAGGTGTAGACGTATTTACTATGCCAACAAAAGTTGCTGCAGAGGGAAAAGCAACATTGGATGGAACCTTTTCTTCCAGACTGAATGAAATTTATCCGGTCGGAATTAACAGTGGAAGCGAAAGTTTTTATCCGGAAAAATTATGGGAAGTGACAGACAAAGAGCTGGCACTGGCAAAAAGTCTTGATGAAAACCTTCCGGGTGATGGAAATGAGCTGATAGACAGAGTTCATCAGGCTGGTTGCGGAGATATGTTCCCATATCTGAGTGATAATGACCTTAAAAATATTTCAGATGATGGTAAAATACCAAGACACGACAGATGGGCACAGAGGATAAAATCCGGCGAGCTTGCTGTTGATACATTGCTTAACCTGGCCGGACTGGCTAGTTTTACTACAGATCAGTCACAGCTGGATTCACGCATTAAAAGGATAATAACAGCATAGATAATTTTTTATAATCATTTTTATTACCGGTGTGTTGCAGTTCTTAGCAGGTTATGAGGTTTAAAGTAAAAAGCATAAATTATGTTTGAAAAAAGTGTCTATGAAAACCGCAGAAGAAAATTAAAGAGCAAAATCTCCGGCGGGATCGCCCTGATTCCTGGCAATGAAGAGTCTCCCATGAATTATGCAGATAATCCGTATCATTTCAGGCAGGATAGTACGTTTCTCTATTTTTTTGGCCTGGACTTTCCCGGACTTGCTGGTATTATAGACTTTGACAGCGGTGAAGATTATATTTTTGGTGACGATGCAGATATAGATGATATAATCTGGATGGGGCCTCAGCAAAAGATTGCAGAAAAGGCTTTGAGATCGGGTGTTAACAAGACAGCCCCGGTAAGTAAGATGCAGGAATTTATAGACGATGTTATAAAGCTGGGCAGGAGAGTTCATTTTTTACCTCCCTACAGGGGTGAAAATATTATTAAACTTGAAAAGCTTACGGGAATTTCTGTTCGGGAAATTCATGATTACTGTTCGATGGAACTTATAAGAGCAGTTATTGACCTCCGGTCAGTTAAAGAAAGTTGTGAAATTGATGAGATTAAAATAGCCTGCGGATTGGGTTATAATATGCATTTGTCGGCAATGCAGCTGGCAATGCCGGGTATCTGGGAACAATACATTACCGGCACGCTTGAAGGGATTGCAGCAGGGGGAGGGGGAAGGATATCTTTTCCAATAATCCTTACCCAGAATGGAGAAACACTCCATAACCATGATCATTCAGGATTTCTGGAGGAGGGCAGGCTTTTGCTGACAGATGCAGGAGCCGAGTCGCCAATGCATTACTCATCAGATTTTACCAGGACCGTACCTGTGGGCGGAAAGTTTAGCAGTAAGCAAAGGGATATTTATAATATCGTTCTGGCTGCCAATAATAAAACCAGGGAACTGATCAGTCCGGATGTTACTTTTATGTCTGTCCATATGGGTGCTTCTGAGGTGATCGCTTCAGGATTGAAAGAGCTGGGATTGATGAAGGGGGATGTAAGTGAGGCTGTAAGAAACGGCGCTCATGCCCTGTTTTTTCCTCATGGAATTGGACATATGATGGGGCTTGATGTTCACGATATGGAGGACCTGGGCCAGATCTATGTCGGATTTGATGACGAGGTAAAGCCTTCTTCTCAGTTCGGGACCTCTTCACTTCGTCTTGGAAGAAGATTACATCCCGGATTTGTGGTAACAAATGAACCTGGGATCTATTTTATCCCTGCCCTGATAGATAAATGGCAGAGTGAAAAAATAAATGCTGAGTTCATCAATTTCGATAAAGTAAACGAATACAGAGATTTTGGTGGCATAAGACTTGAAGATGATATTCTGGTAACTGCTTCGGGGAGTGAAATTTTGGGAGAACGATTACCAATTAAACCGGAAGAAATTGAAAAGATAATAACGGGTATATAGTTAAAAGTTATTCCTGTTGAGAGATCATTTTGTAAAAGAAGTAATTCATTTCTGTTTTGATTTCATCCCTTATTTCCCGGCATTTTTGTTTGATGTCTTCCTTTGTTTTTGAGTTCCTGTAAGGGTCATGAAATCCAAGATGCATTTTTCTCTTGTATTTAATTGGCGGAACTTTTAACTCCTCCAGGGTGCCGTCCCCGACTGTTATTAAATAATCGAACTCCATATTTTTATATTTGGAATAATGTTCAGGGACCTGTGGATCAAGTTTAATCCCAATTTCTTTTAATACTTCAATTGCCAAAGGACTTATATGGTCTGCCGGGTCAAGTCCTGCGGAACAGATCTCCATATTTTTGTCATAAGTTCGTAATATGGCTTCTGCCATTTGGCTTCTGCATGAATTTTTATTGCTCAGAAAAAAGATTTTCATTAATTGGATATTACAAATTTTGATAAAATATTGAGAGTCATAAAATATAAAAAAATCCGGTATATTAAAATGTTATATAATAGGAATCTGAAGAAAACCATTAATTATTGAATTTTTGCTTTATCATAACAGCTTATATACATTGAATTTATTTTAAAAACTTTGAGTATTAAAGTGTAAATACCTATTTTCGTAGTCTGATGTATTTACGCACACCATTATATTAGTGGTATATAAATTTGATTTAAATGGAACCTAAAGATCTGAAAAACTCTGACGAGTTAAAAAGTACTCCGGAAACTGAGAATAACAACTCAGATATCAATAACACCGAAGGTGAAGAAAATCTGAACGAAAATGTTGCTGAAGAACATGAAAATGAGGGACAGCCCGAGGCGACAGACGATACGACTGATTCTTTGAAAGATAACGAAATTTTACAATCTGATAATAAAAAAAAGCAACCACGTGTATCAGCACAAAAGGTTTCCATACCCGAAGAATCTTCAAAATCTAATGCTGAATCAGCTCATTACGGACTTACGGATTATTCAAAATTCAGTATGATCGAATTGATCAATACCCTGAGGAATTTGTTGAATGAGGCTGGAGAAAAGGATATAAAACGTGATGTTGAATCAATAAAAGCGCATTTTTATAAAAAGCTCAAAGAGGATGTGGAGCTTCAGAAACAAAAATTCATTGAAGAGGGAGGTAAAGAGGAAGATTTTGAAAGTGAGGAAAATCCTTATGAAAATGATCTTAAAGAGTTATTGAAAGAGTATCGTCAGGTCAGGATAGAATATAGTAAAAAGCTGGAACAGGATAAAGAGATTAATCTTCAGGTTAAATATGAAGTTATTGAGGAAATAAAATCGCTAATCCATAAAGAGGAGTCAATCAATAAGACATTTCAGGAATTCAGGGAGTTACAAAAAAGGTGGCGTGAGATCGGACTGGTACCGCAGTCGAAGGTTAAAGACCTATGGGATACATATCATTTTCATGTTGAAAATTTTTATGATTACATAAAAATAAATCAGGAATTACGTGACCTTGACCTGAAGAAAAACCTGGAAATAAAAATAAGGCTATGTGAGCAGGCAGAAGAATTATTACTTGAACCTAATGTGATAAAAGCCTTTAATTCGTTGCAGAAACTTCATGAGAGGTGGCGTGAAACAGGTCCGGTACCCCGTGAAAATAAAGACGATATATGGGAACGTTTTAAAGCAGCTACTACTAAGATCAATAAAAAGCATCAGGAATATTTTGAAATAAGAAAATCAGAGCAGAAAAAAAATTATGAAGCCAAGAAAGCAATTTGTGAGCAGATTGAAGATATAAATGAGCTGGAACTCACTACGCATAAAGAGTGGAGCGAAAAATCAAAGGAAGTTATTAACTTTCAAAAGGTCTGGCGAACAATAGGATTTGCACCACAAAAGGAAAACAATAGAATTTATACCCGGTTCCGCACTGCCTGCGATAAATTTTTTGATGCAAAACGTGAATTTTATGCACAGAATAAGGAACTTCAACAGAATAATCTCCAGTTAAAAACAGACCTCTGTATGCAGGCAGAAGAATTAAAGGAAAGTACAGACTGGCGAAAAGCTACAAATGATCTTATCAATATTCAGAAACAGTGGAAAGAAATTGGGCCGGTTCCAAGGAAACAGTCCGATTTACTTTGGAAAAGGTTCAGGGCTGCATGCGATTATTTTTTCGATAAAAAAGCTGAGCATTTTTCAAATATTGATTCAGAACAGATTGAAAATTTAAAGCTTAAGGAAGAACTTATTGAGGAAGTAACTAACTTCAAGGCGACAGATGATGTCAATGATAACCTTGAAAAGATGAAAGAATTTCAACGTCGGTGGACTGAAATCGGTCATGTTCCACTCAACAAAAAAGACGAGATACAAAAGCGTTTCAGGGAAGCCATAAATAAGTTATTCGACGAACTGAATTTAGATGAGACTGAGCGTAACCTTTTGAAATTTAAAACAAAAATAGCAAGTATTTCTGATACTAACCGGGGTTACGACAAGATGCGAATGGAGAGGGAAAAGTATGTGAATAAACTCAAACAGTTGGAAACTGATCTGATATTACTGGATAACAATATTGGATTTTTTGCAAAGTCAAAAAAGACTGAATCTTTAATAAAGGATGTAAAAAGGAAGATAGAACAGACAAAAAGCAAAATAGAATTTCTAAAAGAGAAGATCAGGGTGATCGATGAAATAGATCAGGGTGATGATTGAAAGACCCCTCAATTATTGAGGGATCTGCATATTTCCCGGTTGACTTTCCTGATTTTTGCCTCGTCTAATTTTATTATCTTACGGTCATAAGTCATTAGTCCGTTTACTTCAATTTCCACATCAGTTGTTTGTGTATAAACTGCTGCTGAATATCCAAAAGGTATTAATTGTTTTAGTTTTTCGGCATACTTTACATATTCGCTGGTAGCTTCCTCTGAATTTTTGTATTGCACATAGCCCCAGTTCCGGTCTTTTTCCCAAAGGTGGCCTTCAATGGCCAATCCAATTCCACCGTATTCTCCAAGGACATTTACTTTTTTAGAATCGAACAATCCCATCACCGGTTGAGGATAATTGTGTATATCAATTATATCCCCTGTATCATAAAAGTTTCCACCGCTTGCCGGATTTACCAATCGTGAAGGGTCATAATTTTTTGTCCATTCCACAATTTCTTTTGTTTTAAACTGTCCCCATCTTTCATTAAATGGTACCCGTACTACTACACAGGGATTTGAAAATGTCAGATTGATCACCTCTTTCCACTCACGACGGAAATTGTTTTCCGATTCGGCGCTTCGTACAAGTTCCTTACCATTAAAGAAGTTCCAGCGTTGCCATTCAGGGTGGGCATCTCCGTTTGGCATATCCTGCCAAACCAGAATACCCTCTTTATCACAGTGATAATACCAGCGGGCAGGTTCAACTTTTACATGTTTCCGGATCATATTAAAGCCTAAATCTTTTGTTTTCTTAATATCAAATAAAAGTGCTTCATCTGTGGGAGCTGTGTAGAGTCCGTCAGGCCACCAGCCCTGGTCAAGCGGTCCGAACTGGAAATAATCCTTGTTGTTGAGTTGCATCCGCACGATTCCGTTTTTATCAGTGGCAGTGGAAATTTTCCTCATACCAAAATAGCTTTTGACTTTATCAATTGTCTTTCCGTTTCGGATTATCGAAACTTCCATATCGTACAGATAGGGAGATTCAGGACTCCATAGTTTTGTGTCAGGGACAGGTACCATAAAATTAACTCCGGGAACGGCTTTTCCAGAGCCAATGACCCTCCCGTCTTCCAAAACTTTTACTTCAATTATATCAGAAGTAACAGTTCCCCTGGTATCAGCTGTTACTGAGATATTACCCCTGTCAATATCCGGAACTGTTTTCAGCAGGGTAATGTAAGCTGCTTCTACCGGTTCAATCCAGACAGTCTGCCAAATACCTGTAACAGGAGTATACCATATTCCATGGGGATTTTCAACCTGCTTTCCGCGGGGCTGATTACCTTTATCAGAGGGATCCCAGGCTTTAACCAGCAGTTTTTGTTCTCCTTTTACGAGAAATGGGGTAATATTAAAACTAAAAGGTGTATATCCTCCTTTGTGGGAGCCTACTTTAATATCGTTTATCCATACATCTGCCTGCCAGTCGACAGCACCAAAATTCAGAACTATATTTTTATCTTTCCAGGCCGCAGGGACTGTAAATGAACGTTTATACCATAACTCCCTGTTCTCCCCAACGCGTTCCTGAACACCCGACAGAGCTGACTCTACAGGATAAGGAACCAGGATATTGCCGTCGAATGTTTCAGGTTTATTGCTGTTTTTTTCAACTATGGTAAAATTCCACAAACCATTCAGGTTTATCCATTGCTCACGTGCAAGCTGCGGACGGGGATATTCTGGTAAAGGATCTGAAGTGTCAATTTTCTCTGCCCATGCTGTTTTTATTTTATTTCCTGCCGGTTGCCATTGCTGGGCATTTGTCAACAACATTAAGATGCTTGTCAGAACTGATAAAATAATTTTTCTCATCCTCTTATATTTTAGATCTTATAAATTTCGTTAAAATTAATAAAATTCTGAAAATTCTTAATTCACTAAATTAATATACTATTTGGCTGAGGTGAAAATATCGCAGATCTTCCTGGTGAGGATCCTGAAAACATTATGTTTTTGAATATTAAAAGATCTGATCTGTTCAAAGAATGTCAGTTATTTGGAAAAACGCTAAAAAAGGAAACTAATCTGTGCCTATGCAAAAAAGGTGTTCATACCCTCTGATATAAATTTTTCCATTACTTATTGCCGGTGATGCATTCATTTTTTCTCCAATATCATTTTTTGCAATATATTGGAATTGAGGGCCCGGTTTTATAACAGTTATTATTCCTTCGTCATTTGGCATATAAACAAGTCCGTCAGCCACTACTGCTGAGGAGTATTGCGGCCCAAGTTCCTCTGTCCACAGTATTTCACCGGTTGCAACATCCATACAGTGCACTTTGCCGTTTGTCATGGTAGTAAACAGATAATCACCGATAGTAACAGGTGATGGAACATATACAGCTCCTTCAGTTGATCTCCAGGCAACATGACTTTCGGTTACATTTCCACTGCCGTCAGGCTTTATTGCCAATAATACACGTCTGGGCCATGCTGTACTGGCAATAACCAATCCGTGTTTTTCATTATAGACTGGGCTTGAGCAGAAGTCACTGGCAGGTCCGTCTACCAACCAGTTCTGATTGCCACTTTCGGGGTCATATGAAATAATTTCCTGGTTTCCGCAGAAGATCATTTGCACTTTCCCTGCCATTTCTTTTATTATGGGAGTATGGAAATTATTAGCCGGCTTTTCATGGTCAACCTTCCAGATTATTTGTCCGTCACTTTTGTTTATTGCAACAACAAAAGGTTCACCTCCCGGACTGTTACCGTTAATAATAACCATATTTTTATACAGCCGCGGAGAGCAACTGTAACCCCACCCGCTGTAAAATGTACCGGGTCTTTGTGTCCATACCTGCTTTCCGGAGTAGTCATAGGCAGCAACAACAGCCTCTTTTCCGTCCAGAAATGATATATACACCAGCTTCCCGTCTGTTGCAGGCGTTCCCGATGCATAACTGTTATCCTTGTGTTTAGCCTCCAATGGTGCAGTAAGAAATGTTACCTTCCAGAGCAAACTGCCAGTGTTGCAATCATAGCACAGAAGCATTCTTTCATTGGTTTCGGGAAGAGCAGTTAGAGTAAAAAGCCTGTCTTCCCAAACTGACGGAGAGGAATATCCGATTCCGGGAACTTTCGTTTTCCAAAGGACATTTGTTACTGAGTCCCATTTAGCAGGCAGATTAACCTCCTCACTTGTGCCGTCCTGGTCCGGTCCCCGCCAGCAAGGCCAGTTTTGTGCAAAAGTATCTGTTGTAAAGCCTGCAAGAAGCAGTAAAACTGAAATGGCAATAAATTTATTTTTCACGGTAATATCTTTTATTAAATTGTTGTCAACAGATCTGGCTAAAGATAAAAATAAATTCGGCTATTCATGAGGTGCAGATATAATTACCGTATTTTTTTGGGTATGAGATGTAATTGACAATAAAGGTTCAATGCTTGAGTTTTTAGATCCGGTATATGAGTTATGTTGCATTAAAAATGTTTTAAGAATCCCTCTGCCATATGAAAAAGATAAACCTCATCAGTAAATTTTTTCTTAACATATTTAAGATTCAATAAAAATAACCAACTTGAATGACAGAATCACTGGTGATTATAATTACTTTGTAACTAATTAAAATAAACATAATGGGTTATTTCGGTAAACAACATGCTTTGTCTGAGAAGGATCTGGATATCTTCCTGCAGAATATTAAATTTTCACCGCTTCCCGGATACGAAAATTTTGAAGCCACCACTCAAATAATTATTGCTGAAATAATACGTCGAAAATTACCTTTTGGGATCATTGACCCGGACAATAATCTTATCTCAGTAAGTTATAACGACAAGGAGTATATTATTCTTGAAGGGACAATTTCTGATGCTAACAGCCTGATTGCATATTGGATATCAGATGATAAATGGATGACCCGGCAATTTTTAAAAAGGAACGGAATCAATCTTGCCAGGGGCATTTTGCTTCAGCGGGGATACCTTACTGAACAATTAAATGCAGTAGTTTTTCCAGCTGTAGTAAAACCAGTCAACACTGATCACGGAATAGCTGTAAGTACCAATTTAAGAACCCGTGAAGAATTAACCGGTGCTATCGAAAATGCATTTAAATATGCCGGGAAGGTGATTGTTGAAGAATATTTTACGGGCAGGGAATACCGGTTTCTGGTAATTGATTTTCAGGTGAGGGCAATTACTTATCGTGAACCGGCAAACGTTACAGGTGACGGAGATAATTCAATACAGCAATTAATTGATAAAAAAAATGAAGGACGCGGAACAGATTACAGGTATCCGTTGTTAAAGATCAATGTTGACGAAGAATTACAGAGACACCTGAAGTCAGCATCACTGTCGTTAGATTCGGTTCCGGGGAGAGGAGAAAAGGTGTATTTGCGAAAGAATTCCAATTTAAGTACCGGTGGTGACAGTATTGATGTGACTGATGAAATGCCTGTTTTTTATAAGGATATAGCAGTAAGGGCAGCACAATCTGCCGGACTGCACATAGCAGGGGTGGATATAATAATTAAAGATATGGCAGTTACCCCGTCATCTGACAATTATATTGTTGTGGAACTGAATGCACCCGCAATGCTTTCAATGCACGATTTTCCATATATCGGAAAAAACCGTCATGTAGAGAGATATGTACTTGACAGCATACTAAATTCTAAATAATATGTTTTTGATTATAGCAGTCTGTGCAATGCCTTATCCTTTGCCGTTCACCTGAGCGTTCGGATGGCGAATCCCAAAGGAGATGTATTTTTAATTGTAATTGATTGATTCGATTTTTATCAATAATGAGAATATCTGAAAAAGAAAATAGAGAAGAAATAAACGATAAATCCCAGCTCATAGAATATTTTGAGAAAGGCTGTAAACCCCCTGAAAGGTGGAGTATCGGTACAGAACATGAAAAGTTTATATTCCATAAAAGTAATTTCAAACGTGTTGGTTATGATACTCCGGCAGGAATTAACACTATCTTTGAACAGATGCAGAAAACCGGCTGGCAACCAATTATGGAGAAAGGTAATGTAACAGGCCTTGTAAAAGAGGGTGCTTCAGTTACTTTGGAGCCCGGCGGACAGTTTGAGCTTTCAGGGAAAAATTTTAAAACTGTTAAAGAAACTTTTATCGAGTCAATAGATCATTTTAGGGAGTTGGATACAATTTGTCAGATGTTAGGTTTGTTCAGTCTTCCGTTGGGTGTTGATCCTGTCTCAAGGCTGGAGGATGTTCCGTGGATGCCTAAGGAACGTTATGAGTGGATGAAAAGGCATATGCCTTTAAAGGGGGAACTTGGACTTGAAATGATGGCTAACACAGCATCTATTCAGGTTAATCTGGATTATGACAGCGAAAGGGATATGATAATGAAAATGAGAGTTGCCCAGGCTTTACAACCGGTTTTCACTGCTATATTTGCCAATTCACCATTTTCTGTTGGAAAACCAAACGGATATTTGAGCTACCGGGCTCATATCTGGAACAATACTGATCCTGACAGGTGTGGTTTTTTACCTTTTATTTTTGATGAAGGTTTTGGCTTTGAGCGATGGGTAGATTATCTGCTTCATGTTCCTATGTATTTTATTCATCGCGGTGAGGAATATCTTTCGGCCAATGGAATGACTTTTCAGGATTTTTTGAAAGGAGAACACCGGTTGAAACCAATTATGAGCGATTGGGAAACCCATGTGTCAACAGTATTTCCTGATGTAAGGCTAAAGCAGTTTATTGAGATGCGGGGTATGGATGCCGGTTGTGTTTCCGATATAGCTGCTGTTGCGGCTTTATGGGTAGGATTATTATATGATAGCAATAGTTTGGAGGAAGTATATGAAATTATTTCCGGATGGGATATTGAAACCTTGCAGGAGTTACGTTCTCTTGTGCCTGTTAAAGGATTGAATGCAGAAAGTGGAGATATCCACGCGGGAAAAATTGCAAAACAATTATACCAAATCGCAATGTCAGGACTTGCCAGACGTTCTGAAATTCGTGGTATAGAAAATGAAAGCCGGTTTTTGAAACCTGTAAAAAAAATTACGGAAAGTGGAATAACTCAGGCTGAAAAATTTATTCAGCAATATGATAAAGATATTTACAAAAATTTAAATGGAATATTATACAATTGGCAGAAATTAAGGTTATCAGAATGTTCTGAACAAGATATATAAGGGGAATTATGTATTCGAAACTGAAGTTTTTACTAAAATACATGCATCAGTACCGGTGGTGGTATACCGGAGGGATCATCTTTCTGATCCTGACTGTATGGGTGTCGGTCACGATCCCTGTTTTTATTCAGAGAAGTATTGATTTGATAGGGAAGGATCCGTCACTATTTAGATCTGAATTTAATGAAAATGTACTGATGATAGTAGGTTTAGCATTAGGATTGATACTTGTAAGGACTCTTTCACGGATATTAATTTTCGTTCCTGCCCGGTTGATAGAAAAACAGATTAAGGGTGAGATGTTCAGTAAACTTACCTCCTTTGGAAAAGATTATTTTGACCAGAATCCTACAGGTACAATAATTTCACGTGTAAACAATGATATTAACGGATTACGGATGATCACCGGCTTTGGAGTTTTACAGATTGGGAATGTATTGCTGTCACTGTCAATTACTCCCTATAAGATGTGGAAAATGTCACCAATGCTTACTCTGTATTGTATCCTGCCCATAATTTTTGTTTTTATTTTTGTCCGGATTGGCATAGAAGTGATGGTTAAAAACACACATTACAGGATGGATATACTGCAAAAACTTTCAGGTAAAACTATCTCATTCCTTTCAGGAAATAATGTTATAAAAAATTATAATATCTATTCGTACGCAGAAAAAGAGGTTCATAAAGAGAACATTTCTCTATATGACAAAACTATGAAAATAACCTGGGTCCGGTCTTTTATATTGCCTTTACTTGCCAATCTCGGACAGATATTAAAGATCGTTGTGCTCTTTGCCGGTGGCATTTATGTGATAAATGGTGAATTTACCATCGGGGAGCTTACTGAATATATTGCCTATGCAGCTCTTTTAAGTAATCCTATTATGGGATTGGGATGGTTACTCACAGTTTTCCAGCAGGGATTTGTCGGTATAAGCAGTTTACAGACAATTATGAACAGAAAAGGGGTTGATGATGAGAGAAAGCCGCTCTCTTTAAAGGATAAAGAACAACTCTTTAAAGATGGTATATCAGTAAAAAATCTTAATTTCACTTATCATAACGGTGAAAAACCGGTCTTAAAGGATATCTCATTTACTATTAAGCCGGGACAGATAATTGGAATTACAGGAAAAGTAGGTGCCGGAAAAACAACATTGATAAATTGTTTAAACGGATATTTAAAACCAGATGAGAAGCAGGTATATTTTGGCACCAGGGATGCCGCCCTCCTGAGGAGTGATGACATCAGGTCGGTTGTAAAAACAGTGACCCAGGAAGTATTCCTCTTTTCAGATACTATAGAAAATAATGTCACATTCGGGTCAGAAAAATCTACTTACAGAGATAATTTTGAAGATGTAATTTACAAAAGTGCTTTTGCAGATGAATTATCACGTTTACCAAGGCAGGGAAAAACCATGGTAGGAGAAAAAGGTATTATGCTGTCGGGCGGACAAAAACAGCGGATCAGCCTGGCGCGGGCTCTTTATACTCCCTGCGAGTTGCTGATACTTGATGATGTATTTTCTGCAGTAGACTCTGAAACTGAGCGGTTCCTGATCAGGCAGATTGTAAATAACCATACTGCAAAGAGTGTTATTGTTATTAGCAGCAGGATGAGCGTGCTTGAAAGGACTGACTTCACAATTGTTTTGGAAGAGGGCCGTATTGCAGCTCAGGGGAGTCATAATCAATTATTGGAGAGATCCGGTTTTTATCGCGATATATTGAATTTGCAACAGGAAGGTAATTCGAATAATTAACAAATGGCTACAAACAGGATAATCAACAGCAATGACTGGCAACTTCTAAGTAAGTTTGCCCGTTACTTTAAGCCACACAGGAAATGGTTTTTTCTGAGTCTTGCCTCTGTTCCTGTGACTGCAATAGCCGGCATTTTGTTTTTATGGCTGGTTGAAAATATTATCGATAACTTCATAGTGCCGGGCAATGTTGAAGGGTTACTTCCGCAAATTCTTTTTTTGTCTTTGGTACTTATTCTTAATATATTTTTCGACGGATTTTACAGCTATTCATTTTCAAAATCCGGCAACCTGGCGATAGTCGATCTTCGTAAGGAATTATTTGGTAAATCTTTACGATTCCCTCAGAGTTACTTCGATAAAAAACCTATCGGTGTGACACTGTCGCGGCTGACAAGTGATATGGAAGCCATTTCAGAATCATTTGGTGCAGGCATACTTGGATTATTGTCAGACAGTATAAAAACACTGGCGTTAGTCGGGTATCTGTTTTTTCTTAACTGGCGTCTTACCCTGGTTCTTTTACTTGTAGTTCCCCTGATTATTCTGGTTGTGGGATACTTGCGAAAAAAGATCAGAAAAGCATACAATAATTCACGCACAAGCCTGGCTAAATCGGCAGCTTATTTGCAGGAGTCATTAAACGGTATAAAAACGATCCAGCTCTTCTCGGCAGAGAATGAAGCCTGGGAAAAATATGAAAACTATAATAAACAGTACTGCGATGCTCAGAATAATTCAAACATATATGATTCGTTACTATATTCCATTGTCGAAGGGATCACTTCTGCAGCAACTGCCCTGATAATCTGGTACGGAGCAATTCAAATATGGGATCATGGTTATACTATGGGTGTACTTATCGTATTTATTACCACCCTGGAAAGATTATTTATACCGGTCAAACAGTTTGCACAGCAAATATCAACCATACAACGTGCACTTTCGGCACTTGAACACATAAGCGAACTATTTGAACAAAAGACTGAAGGGACAACCAGAAATAGTAGCAGTAAAATAGAAAAGATACCAATCGATGAAATTGAATTTAAAAATGTCTCTTTCCGTTATTCAGATGATTCACCATATGTGTTAAAAAATGTATCCTTCAAACTTTGTAAAGGTGACAGGCTGGCGCTTGTCGGAACAACCGGTTCGGGAAAATCGACAATTATAAGGATACTTACTAAAAGTTATACAGGTTACACCGGCTCTGTTAAGATTAATGGTATTGAACTTACTGATATACCTATAGAGCGGATCAGGGAATCGATTTCGGTAATGCAACAGGATATATTTATGTTCAATGATACGGTCGAATTCAATATTTCGCTTGGCCGGAAACACATTTCCCAAAGTGATGTTGAGCAGTCAGCTTCATTTGTCCTTGCAAGTTACTTTATAGACCAGTTGCCGGGTAAGTATAAGTTTGTAATTCAGGATAATGGAGATAATCTTTCAAGAGGGCAGGCACAACTTATCTCCTTTGCTCGTGCAATATGCGGCAGCGGTGGACTTATTGTTCTGGATGAAGCTACCAGCTCAGTCGATTCAATGACTGAGCAGTATATTCAGCAGGCTATTGCAAATATATTTTCCCTTAAAACAGTTATTGCTGTTGCCCACAGGTTAAGCACCATTAAAAATTCTGATATGATCCTTGTTTTGGAAGAAGGACAAATTATTGAACGGGGCACCCACGATGAACTACTGAAACAGGGAGGAAAATATGCCCGGCTGCTCCATCAGTTTGAGGAGGAGGGCAAGCCTGAGTAAAAAATTGCAAAAGACTTAATTTTATTATCGAACTGAAAAGGCTGTTATCATTTTGATAATAAATAATTTTATTTGTCATTTTTTATTTGCCTGTTTTATTGTAAGTTATGATGTTTTATGGTGATTTGTCTGAAAATTGTAGTATTCAGTGCGATAGTGAATAGTATAAATTTTTTAAAATGAATGGTATGAATAAGTATAGGTTATTTATTACAGCATTGGTGTTAAGCCTGGTGTCTTTATTTAGTTGTAATAATGATGAATACGCTCTGCCGTCAGGAAAGGGAAGAATAAATGTGCTTCTGACAGATTCTCCTTTCCCGATAGATCTTATAAGTAATACTTATGTAAGTATAGACAGAGTGGAAATAAGGCAGAAATCTGAGGAGGGATTAGGTGAAGATGCAGATTCATTTATAGTTGTTGCCGAGGGTGAAATGGAAATTGACTTGTTGCAATTGACCAATGGAATAACGGAGCAGATTGCAACAGCAGATCTTGAAGCAGGTGTATATGATATGATAAGGCTTCATGTGACAGATGCTACAATAGTGCTTGCAGACGGTAGTGAGTTTGATCTGAAAATACCAAGTGGGTCATCAAGCGGTCTCAAGATTAAAATTGATCCGGCAATTTCCCTGAGTGAGGGTGAGACTTCTGATGTATTGCTTGATTTTGATGTTAGCAGGTCATTTGTTGTAAAGGGGAATATAAATGGAAATATTGAAGGATTCAATTTTAAACCGGTAGTCAGAGGGGTATACATGGGCTCTGCAGGTCGTATTGAAGGAACAGTCTCCGATACCACCTCGAATCCCCTCGAAAATGCCATGATAAAATTATTTATGCCGGAGGATGGTATTCTTGATTCATTAATTATGTCCTCATTCACTGATGTGGAAGGAAGTTATAAATTAATAGGGGTGCCGGAAGGTGTTTATTCGATTGTATGTGAACTTGAGGGTTTTGCAAGTGATACTGTAAATGATGTATCCGTATCCTCAGGAAATGCAACCACAGTTAATTTTCAACTCGAATAGCTGATCATATAAATTTATTTCGAATAATTATCTGTTTGTAAGGTCCATAATAAGGGCACTTCTTCATGCTTGACCGGTGAATTATAATTATTTACCGGTCAATGTAATTAAAGTAATCATTAAATTGCAACTTTGAATTTGTTGAGTATTTCCGTTATTTGCATTTGAAATTTTCCGGATGAATTAATTAACTCAACAAAACAGATAAGTTTTCGTTTATGCAATAAGATTTTACGGCTGGAGTATAATTATTAATAATCCACTGTTTTAAATGGCAAAATTACGAATCGAATTTCAGATTATGCTGTTGGCTGTTATCATCGCAACAGCTGTGATTGCAACCGGATATCTGGCTTATAAAAGCCTTTCAAAAATTGTCAATACAGTCCAACAGGAGGCAAATCCTGATTATCAGCTTTTTTTGATTAAGGACATCGCAGCTGACCTGGCAAATCTGGAAAATGTAGTAAGATTATATGTATTGACAAACGACGAACAGAATCTTGCCCCTTATATGGAATTGAATAACAGGGTAACTGAAAGGCTTAATGATCTTAAAATTACTTCCTCATCTGAATATAGTGTTTTGGTAAATAACTTTTACAAACTGGCAGTTGAGAAGCTACAAATATGGCAGGATGTCCTGAACCTGCATAAATCTTCCAGGGGAATGGATACTGGATTTACCCGGATTTATTCAAAACTTGAGTACACTGATGTTGATACAGTTATTACCGAAACTAAGGAAAGAGGTTTTTTAGGAGGCCTGTTTGGTAAAGAAAAAGTCATGGTAGATACTCTGCCTGCAGATCCGGAAATAGATACGAT
>JAAYJR010000120.1 GCA_012522835.1 Bacteroidales bacterium | reverse complement strand
GTGCTGCTTTTATCAATACTGTTTCCATCTATTTCAAACGTTTAAAATTTTATAATTATTTGTAAATAAACTAATTAAAAATTTTCATCTTATTAAAATTGTTAATTTATATGGAACAAAAAGGAACTCGCTCATATTTTAATCACACCTTTTTGTCCCGATATTAATCGGGATGCTCGTTTCATTATATTTTAACTACTAATTAATGATTCTGTAATTCTCCTGGCTTCAATGTTAGTCTGAATCAAATCATCAAGACCGGGATCTTTAATAAAAACCACCTCCTTCACTGTCTTTTCAATGAGCACCGGCATATCTGTGAATCCGGTTCTTCCTTCCAGAAAAGCCTGTACCACCACCTCATTTGCAGCATTCAGGACACAGGGAGTATTACCTCCTGTGTTCAATGCCTCATAAGCAAGTGCAAGATTACGAAATTTTATCAAATCAGGTTGCTCAAAACTTAAAGTCGGGAAATTATTAAAATCAAACCTGGGAAATTTATTTTTTATCCGGTAGGGAAAACCCAGGGCATACTGAATGGGAAGACGCATATCCGGCAGTCCCATTTGAGCCTTAAGCGACCCATCTTCAAACTGTACCATTGAATGAACAATTGACTGCGGATGAACTATCACTTCAATTTTTGAAGAAGGCAATCCGAACAGCCAATGCGCTTCAATAACTTCAAATCCTTTATTTATAAGTGTTGCAGAATCGATCGTTATTTTTGTACCCATATCCCAGTTAGGATGGTCAAGCGCCATATCAACAGTGACATTCTCAAGCTCATAACTTGATTTCCCCCTGAACGGGCCTCCTGAACAGGTAAGAATTATCTTTTCCACTCTGTTTGCCAATTCCCCGACAAGGCATTGAAAAATGGCTGAGTGCTCTGAATCAACAGGGATAATTGCTGAATTATTCTCAATGGCAAGCCTGGTTATAAGCTCACCCGCTACCACAAGGGTCTCCTTGTTTGCCAGGGCAATAGTTTTCCCGCTTCTGACAGCATGATAGGTAGGTATCAACCCGGAATATCCTACCATGGCGGTCAAAACCAGGTCAACCGACCCCATCTCCACAACCTGGTTAATGGCATCACTGCCTGCATAGACTTTTACCGGTAAAGACTTAAGGGCTTCCGCCACTTTACTGTATCTGTCCTTATTGGCAATAACAACAACATTAGGCCTAAATTTCTTAGCCTGACTGATAAGCAGGTCAACATTATTGTTGGCCGTCAGTACCTCAACCTCAAATATGTCAGAGTTGTTTTCTATGACTTCAAGTGACTTTGTGCCTATTGATCCGGTGGAGCCAAGAATGGCTATTCTTTTTTTTTCACTCATAATCTAATAAAAATCCCCTATGAATTCTAATTGTCATGACAGTTCTGAACTAAATTTAAAAATCTATATACTGCTCAGGATCAAGCGGATTGCCTTCATGCCAAATCTCAAAATGAAGATGCGGTCCTGTCGATAATTCACCAGTATTACCTATAAATGCAATTGATTCACCAGCTTTAACCTTGTCGCCACGGAATTTCAACAATTCAGAATTATGCATATATACTGATATAAGGTCTGAATGATGTTGAACATGTATTACATAACCCGTTTCAAGTGTAAATCCCGAAAAAATTACCGTTCCGTCAAGAACAGCTGAAATACGGGAGTTAGGGCTGCTGACCAGGTCAACGCCAAAATGATCTGTAGCTAAATCAAAATGATTTGTTACCACCCCCTTAACCGGAACGAAAAAATGGATCTGACTGAGGCTAAGATCAGATTTTCCCGAATTGTCAACCGACAAACTGGTCTGTTCAGCCAAAAGCTTATCCTGGAACACTGAATCATGATTATACACTTGAAATTCGACATTTTCAACTTCGGGCACACTATCCTCTGCCAGGTAATCCTCAGGCACCTCCCCGGAAATGATAGTTTTAATAGTTGCCAGGTATTCATCACGCCTGTTCAACTCAGTTTCAAGTGAATCAGCTATCAGTGCATTCCTGACAAGCATCTGCCTGTATTCGGCTCCGGGATAACCCGGAATATACTCCCTCAGGCCTGTTGTTGCAATCAATAAAATAACAAGGATCACAATAACTGCCGATAACAGGCTGGTAACTGTAAATACTTTCAGCCGGGAGAGCTTCATGCTCCAGACGGACTGAAAAGTAGTATCATTATAAATGATAAGCCTGTACCGGTCGTTAAGTTTTTTAAATATTTTTTTTTTCACAATTTCAATGCAAATAAATTGAAGGCTACAAATTTAGAAAGAATTGATAAACAATCGTCCGGTTTATGATTTTTTAACCAGCCCTGACCTAAAACACAATCTGTAATAAGTGGCAATAATATTTGAAATATTATATTTGTACTTTTATTAAGATAAAATTAATTCTATGAGACAACTTATATTAATCCTGCTAAATGTAATTCTGTTTTTTAACAGTGGGATTGCCGATGAAGGTATGTGGCTTCCGTCACTTATTCACAAATTGAATATCAATGAGATGCAGGATAAAGGACTGAAACTAAACGCAAACGAAATATACAATATTAATAATGCAAGCCTAAAAGACGCAGTGGTAGCGCTGGACAGAGGTTCCTGTACTGCAGAACTTATTTCAGAAAACGGACTTATCCTTACCAATCACCATTGCGGGTATGATGAGATCCAAAATCATTCTTCTGTTGAAAACAACTATCTGGAAGAGGGATTCTGGGCAATGTCTTATGAAGAAGAACTTCCCAATCCGGGAAAAACAGTTTCATTTCTTGTAAGTATTGAAGATGTAACAGACAAAGTTCTGGCTGAGGTGACTGACGATATGAGTGAGGAAGAAAGAAGTAAAAAGATTTATACTGTAGCTAATGAACTGGAAAAAGAGGCAAAAAAAGATACTCATTATGAAACCTTTGTAAGAAGCTTCTTCAATTCAAACCAATATCATCTTTTTGTTACAGAAACCTTTTCAGATGTCAGGCTGGTAGGGGCGCCTCCACAGGCACTTGGCAAATTCGGAGGTGATACTGACAATTGGATGTGGCCACGTCATACAAATGATTTCTCGATTTTTCGCGTTTACTCAGGCCCGGACGGAAAACCTGCAAATTTTTCTGAAGACAATATCCCCTACAAGCCCAGACATTTTCTGCCTGTTTCGCTGAAAGGCTTTAAAGAGGGGGATTTCACAATGATAATGGGATATCCCGGCCATACCAACAGATATATTACATCTTATGATGTCGATTATATTATGGAAGTTACCAATCCTGTGCGCGTTGAGGTACGGGATGCCAAGCTTAAAATAATTAATGAGTATATGTCTACCGGCCCTAAAGCGAAAATACAATATGCTTCAAAATATGCTCAAAGTTCAAATTATTATAAATACAGCATTGGGCAGAATAACGGGCTGGACAACCTTAATGTAATAGAGAGAAAGAAAGCCCTTGAAAATGAATTTAAAAATTGGGTGAACAGTGATGAAAGCCGAAAAGAAAAATATGGTAAGGCTCTTGAATATATTGCTGACTCATATGTACTGGCGGATGCCGGCAAAGCACAGGAATATATGGCTGAAGCAATGATCAGGGGACCGGAGATTTTTTCATTTGCTTACAGAGCGTTACCACTTTACAGGTTGCTGAATGAAAAGGAGATAAAAGATGAATTTATAGACATGATAAAAAGCAGGGTAACCAGTGGAATGGACAGTCATTTTAAAGACTATAATGCTGAAACTGAT
>JAAYJR010000253.1 GCA_012522835.1 Bacteroidales bacterium | reverse complement strand
GTGGCTCGTTTCAGCCATTCTGCATCTTGATATGGCAGTGGCTTCGAAATTCCCTACTGCGCATAGTGTGCCGTTATTTAAAGCTATAAAACGAGCATCCCGATTAAAACTGGGACATAAGAGGATGATTAAAACAAATGCGAGTTCCAGTACGCCATGAGGCGTGCACTAATACCCCTTTAAAAATAAACAATTTTAATAGTATGAAAATCACAACTGCCTTTTTGATATCTTTTCTTCTGGTGGCCTGCAACCGGAAAGAGAGCAACAACCTGCCTGTTGAAAATAATTATTTGCATTCGGTCAGCCTGACTGATGTGAAAGTTGAAGGAGAAATTGGCAGGAGAATAGATTCAACAATAAATAATAATCTGCTAAAGATCAGTATTGCTAAAGATTTTATTTTGCCGTTCACCGAAAAGAAGAGTAAGGGTGGATATATCGGTGTGGGAAAGCTGATTGACGCATCGGTTAAATTTGCCGGATACAGTGGTAATCCTAAAGTCATTGAGGTTAAAGATCATCTGATTGGCAGTTTATTGGAAACGGTGGAAGCAGATGGTTATATAGGCATAATGGAGAAAAATAGCAGGGTTAAGCAGCTTTGGGATATTCATGAGATGGGTTATATTATCCTTGGATTAGTGAATGATTACAGATATTTCCAAAACCAAAAATCTCTTGATGCTGCGGTCAGGTTAGCTGATTACATAATTAAGAACTGGAGTGAAGAGATTTGTGAAAATTGGAAGATCACAGTCTGTCATGTAGGTGTGACCGGATTTGACAGGGCTTTGCTTGCCCTTTATGAAGCGACAGGAGATCAGGATTATATCAATTTTCTTGTTGAGGAGCTGGGTGTTCCTGACTGGGAGGGGAAAGTTGTCCTTGGCAGAAAGATGGGTGTTGAGGGGCATATTTATGCATATATGGCCAGGACTGTGGCACAACTTGAGCTGAGCAGGTTATCAGATGGCAGTCCGGATTTTACTGTTTCAGAAAAGGCGATGAAGCAACTCACTGAAGAGGATGCAATGCTGATATCGGGAGGAGCGGGCCAGTGGGAATGCTGGACTAACGACCAGGATGGTGCCCATGCCCTGGGAGAAACCTGTGCGACTGCATACCAGTTGCGTTTTTATGAAACATTGTTTCGGATGAAGAAAGATCCTTTTTACGGGGATCTTATGGAGCGCACAATCTACAATGCACTCTTTGCTGCCCAGTCACCAGACGGCCGGAGAATTCGTTATTATACACCGATTGAAGGTGCCAGACAATTTTTCGAAGGGGATACATATTGTTGTCCCAATAATTACAGAAGAATTATTGCTGAATTGCCGGCATTTCTGTATTACAAATTCAATAAAGGGATTGCAATAAATCTTTATCATCAGTCAGAAGCCATTATAGATATATCAGGCGAAAATATGGTAAATATCAGACAAATAACTGACTATCCCAATTCAGGATCAGTAACGATTATTGTTAGTCCATCTAAACCGCAAAAATTTTCTGTTTTATTGAGAATACCCCTATGGGCGGATGAGGCGACTGTCTCTCATGGTAATAACGCTGATCAGCCGGCTGAACCGGGTACATTCTTTCGCGTTGAACAGGTGTGGAATCAGAATGATACCATTAATCTTGAAATGCCGATGGACTGGCGCTTTATTAAAGGACGCAAGCGGCAGTTCGGGCGTGTTGCCGTTATGCGGGGACCGGTATTGTACTGTTTTAATCCTGAGCTTAACAGGGGTAAAGGACTTGACACGATGGACAGCTATGAGCTGGGCAGGCTTTTTATCGATCCGGGATCAGTTAAGGGACCGCTGCCTTGTGAACATGTAAGGCCTGACGGGACTAAATGTGTTATTGGTGCCTGGAAAGAAGGGCACAGCCTGGGTGATGAGCATGATTTTGAACTGGTTTTAACTGAATTCATCGATCCGGATGGCAAGGCCGTCTATTTTAGCCGGCGCGATGCTGAATTCGGTATTGATGATGAGTTGTTTATAGTGAAGTGAATTTTTTCAATTTTTTTTGTGGGGGCTTTTATATTTTTTCGGCACTAACTGCCAATTCTCTTCTTTTATCTACATGGTGTATACCCTATGTTTATCGTATTTAATTTAGAGGTCTAATATTCCGAAAGTCTGGTTATAAGGAATTCTGATATTAATTATCTCAAATTTTGGGCTAATGCCAGTTTTTAAAGCTTTTAATGTATTTAAAGACCTTTTATCAGATGTTATGAAATGAGTAACAGCTTTATCAAGGTCTGCTTGAGCAAATAATTTTGAATCATTGGGTATTATTGCTCTTGGGAGAAGTTTTTTACCTGCTGTTTTATTATGAGTAAAAATTATTTGAGCGAATTCTCCGGTTTTTTCAGCGTGATTTAAATTAAATGGGATAATTTGAATGTCTTTTAGGGGTAAATCTTCAAGTTTTCCCAAAACACAATATTCAGCAATTGAAATGGTTGAAACTTTTAAAACAATATCGTTTTCTAAAAAATATTTGTAATATAAAAGGGCATTTTCGTGTAATTCATCCTCATCATTTAAAAGACGAATAAAGAAACTTGTATCAAGTAATACACTATGCTTCATAACCTCCTCTCATATTATTTATCCATTTATCCGGGTCAATATCTTTCCAGTTCTTTTTGGCTTTTGAAATAAGATTTTTGAGATATGAGGCGTCAAACTTGGGGTTATAATTTATTAATTCTATCAATCTCAATGTTTTAGTGTCAATTTCTCCGGTTTCAATGTTTTGTATGCCAATTGCTCTCACACCAAAGTTTTTATAAAGTAAATTTTCTTCACGTTCTTTTAAAAATTCTTCACCCGTCTCAATTGTAAGGTATCCGTAATCTTCTGTATCCAAATGAATATTAGCTTTACTTTTTCCACCGGCATCCTTTAATATTCCATAGAAATAAAATTCAGCATCAACCCAAATGTTTTCAGTTCTATAGTATTTTGTATCCGGTGAAATTTGCAATTCATAGTTTTTCTTTATTGAAGTCTTAATTTGAAACTCATAATTTTTCTGTAAAGATAAATTCTGAATGTTTTCTATAGCACGCGCAGTTTTTAAATCCAAAAAATCAATTGATTGGTTTTCATTAACCTGGCTTAAAATGGCACTAAAACCAATAATTGTTTGTATTGATGTTTTGAAAATATGCTTAACAGAACCCTCTTGAATGTCATATGTAATTAAAGGTCTTTCTTTTTTATTGTTTGGAAAAAGCAAATCTTCAACATTGTGTAAAAGTGATGAAATCTGTTTAATGTCATAGTTATCAGGCTTTAATTCCTGATTCCCTGACTTACCAATTACTCTAAATTCTATTTCCCCTATCTTTTCCATAGAACAAATTTAAAAATTACTTTTTAAATGCTGTAATGTTTTTCGAATTCAATATGTTGCAGATTTATAATATTGTAATTTATGAAAAAAATTTTGATCCTTATCCTTTACCGTTCGCTTCAGCGAACGGATAATTTAATCTCTTCAAAAGTTTCAAATTCCCCCATAAAATTATAATATTACAGCTAAAAACCATTATGAAGAAATATAACATTGCAATTGCATTTGTCTGTCTTCTTGGCAGCATGAATATATTTAGTTTATATAATATTTCTGCAGCCAATCTAAATCCCCGTAAAGACATTGTCAGTGAAACAGATACATCAATATGTCTTCAGGTAAAAGAGAACTTTTTGCAGATTGACTTTGTAAATCCCTCTGTTTTCAGGATCAGGATGAATAATGAAAATAATTTCCCTGAAGGCGGAATGGTACGGTATGGTATTGTAAATACTGCGTGCAGCAATCATAAGGTAAAGGTCAGTAATGAAAGGAATTTCATTGAGCTGAGCACAGATTCGGCAAGGCTGAATGTTGATAAGAGAGATGGTTCTGTCAAACTGTTTGACAATAAAGGCAACCTTGTAACTGGCAATGACCAGCCGCCGGCACCACGAATGGAAGACGGATTTGAATTGTCTTTTCAACTGACTGATAATGAAAGGTTGTATGGTTTTGGTGATGAATCGCGGGAACAGTTAAACATACGGGGACATAAAAATCAGATCATGATCAAGAACCGGGATTCTTATGCACCGGTTCCTTATGTTATGAGCACCGGAGGCTGGGGACTGTTTTTAAATACGACAATGATCCATTCATTTGATGCAGGGGCAACAATTAAAAACCGCTTGTCATTTAGTTCAGAAAAGGGGATAATTGACTATTACCTGATTTCAGGGAGTTCGATGTTGAACATGCTTGATAAGTATACAGATATAACCGGTAAGCCTCATCTTTTGCCTAAGTGGGGCTACGGAATGACCTGGGTATGCGATGAAAGGGGCGTCAGGGCGAGGGATGTCCTCTATGAGGCTTATGAATTCAGAAGACATGACATTCCCTGTGATGTCATCGGACTGGAGCCTGACTGGATGGAGAAGCATTATGATACTTCAACAAAAAAGGAGTGGAGTAAGGAGCGTTTTCATATCCCTTTCTGGTTAAGACATACCGGCAGGGCTACTTTTGCAGATGCTCTGAGGGAAATGGGGTTCAGGATGAGCCTGTGGCTTTGCACTGATTATGATTTTAGTGAATATGAGGAGTATCTGTTACAGAACCAAAGAGGAGGAGGCAGTTCATCTGAAATACAGGGAACCAGGGAAAAGCGGACAGGCCAGAATGAAGTTGTTATCCTTGATACCCTGCTGGGTGATAAGATGATAACGCAAAAAGCTGATCAGGAAAAGGATATTGAGCCGTGGTTTGACCATCTGGAAAAATTTGTGGATGACGGTGCATCGATGTTTAAACTTGATGGTGCCGGACAGGTAACGCTGAAGCTTGACCCTGAACGCAGATGGGCTAATGGAATGGATGATTATGAAATGATTAACCTTTATCCTTTGTTATACAGTAAACAGATGCATTATGGATTTAAAGAGCATACCGGCAGAAGGGCTATGATATTCACTGTAGGTGGTTATTCGGGAATACAGCGTTTTTCGGCTACATGGGCAGGGGATACCGGTGGAGGTCCGGGGCCAATGGTATCACTTATAAATCACGGCTTTAGCGGTCATTCGAATGTGTGTACCGATATGCAGACTCACTCGCCGGCAGGAATACATTTTGGTTTCTTTCAGCCTCTGACACAGGTACTGGGATGGCATATGTACGTTCAACCATGGTTTCTGGGAGAGAAATCACTGGCAATGTTTAAAGATTATTCTCACATACGCTACAGCCTGGTTCCTTATATATATTCCACTGCGCATGTAGCATCAGAAAAGGCAATTCCTATGATGAGGGCACTCTCATTAATATATCCTGATGACCTGCAGTGTGATAAATATGTTAATCAGTATCTGTTCGGAGATGCATTGCTTGTGTCTGCTTTCGACTCTGTGGTCTATTTACCTGAAGGTGAGTGGATAGATTACTGGACCGGCAAGCACTATGACGGCAGGCAGGAGATAGCTTCTGAATTTCCTGAAGACAGGGGAGGGCCTCTGTTTATTAAAGCAGGGTCAATTATACCAACACAGAAAGTGAGGAGTAATATAGGGACGTCCACTCCTGATGAGATAATCTGGGAGATATATCCGAAAGGGAAATCGGAATTTACGCTTTATGAAGATGATGGTGAAAGTTATAAATACCTTGACGGAAATATTGCCCGCACAACTGTTGAGTGTATAGAGAACAATAGCAGTGTTGAAATAATTATCCACCCCCGAACCGGCCGGTATGACAATATGCCTTCGAAGAGGGTCCATAGTTTGAAGATCCATTGTCCGGGAAAACCGGAATGTGAAAACAAGGAGTATTCAGCTGAATATGATGAAGATAACGGGGTACTGAAAATTGACAATATTGAGGATACAGGCAGGGAGATTTCAATTTTGGTTAAGTACAGTTTGTAGATTGTTTAAATGCTGACTTTCAATTAAAATCAATAATTTGTTTAAAAATTGATTCCCCAATAAATTTTATTTCTGTTATAATCAGACTAAAAGGAGTTTCACGAAATTGTCAGGCCATATTCTAAATAAAAAATTTAAATGGATAAGAAAGATACTGTTCAAATCAGAGCACAAAGGGAGGCGGAAAATTTTCTGAAAAACGAAACTCAGTTTCATCTTGGAATATTGCCTACAGAACAATCAAATCCGAAAACCCGCGGG
>JAAYJR010000206.1 GCA_012522835.1 Bacteroidales bacterium | reverse complement strand
GCCTCCTCTTATATTGAACAGCTTGAGATGGGAAACAGTGTGGTTTCTTCAGACATAGCAGATGAAATAAATAAAAGATGTGCAGCTTTGAATTCACTGGTCTGCAGTGAATCAAAAAAAATCATTGAAGCAGGTAAGATTTGCGGAATAATCGGGGGAGACCACAGTGTTCCGCTCGGTTTGGTGCAGGCGCTTGGGGATTTTTATCAAAGTTTCGGTATCCTCCAGATTGATGCCCATATGGATCTGCGCCGGGGTTACCAGGGTTTTACATGGTCGCACGCATCGGTTTTTTATAATATACTTAAAGAAAAAGCTGTTACTAAGCTTGTACAGGTAGGTATCCGTGATTATTGTGAAGAGGAGTCAGAGGTAGTAAAAGATGAAGGAGGACGTGTTTCGGTTTTTTTCGATAGAGAACTTAAAGAAAATGCTTTTAAAGGGAAGTTGTGGAAAGAGCAGTGTGATGAAATAATAAGCCGGTTGCCTGATAATGTTTATGTTAGCGTTGATCTCGACGGACTGGACCCTAAGCTTTGTCCGCATACAGGCACACCTGTTCCCGGCGGAATTGATTTTCCTGAGTTGCTATATTTGTTAAAAAGAGTTGCAGAAGAGGGGAAAAAGATAATTGGTTTTGATGTTAGTGAAGCAGGAAGTGAAGATTGGGATGCCAATGTAGCAGCCAGGATAATATATAAACTTAGTAACCTGGCCGGACGTTCACAAAAGTTAATCTGACAGTCATAAGCAGGTTATTGCTTATCCCTGAACAGATGGAAGAATCCCCGGGCTCTTCGTTTCTCATTATCCCTTCCCATTCCTTCAATTACGTAGTAGTAAACTCCCGGACTGGCATACCGGCCTCCTACGCGCCCGTCCCATACAGTTGCGGTATAGGTATCTTCAAACCCCCTTACATCGTCACTTTCCCAGAAGTGAAGCCTCTTTCCCCAGCGGTTGAAAATTTCAATTTTGATATTTTGCATTGACCAGAACTTGACAACAAAAAGATCATTTGTGCCGTCGCCATTAGGGGTGAAAACATTTGGTACAGCAACAAAAGAGGTGTCAACCATAATATAATCTTCAAGATAAGTTGTGTCAGCACAGGTCAACGTATCTGTAACTCTTATTGAAACCAGCTTAACCATATAGCTGCCTGAATTTTCATAGGTGTAAACAGGGTTTTCATCATAGGCCACTATCATGATACTGTCGACTGGCTGCTGACTGTTTTCTGAGTCTCTCTTTATTTCGTCTAGATTACGGAAGAAAGACCAGATATACTGGTCGCTGTTCTTCGACAGGTTATTGAAAGTGACAGTCAGCGGAGCTTCCCCGTTCATAGGCTCAGCCGAAAAATCTGCTACCGTAGCAACAGACCGGTAATTAATAGTGCTGTTTGCTTCACATCCAAACTGGTCGTAAACCCTGAAGTTATAATCTGTATCTTCATCGGGCAGTTCAAATATCTTTATAGTGGAGAGAGAACTTATCAATACCTCTTTTTCGCTCCATTCTGTATTTATCTCTTTTGTTATTTCCAGTTCAGAGTTATCAGCCAGGTCATAATATCTTAAAGTTGAAGATATATAAGAACCTTCGAGGGTAAATGATTCGCAATCTGACTGTGAGATCTTTGCCTCTGCAGAAAAATAATTATTGATTACCCATCCCCGGTATACCTCCTCAGATGTGCCAGCGGTGACAGTAACACGATAACAGCCATCCGGAAGACCCGTTATCGTTGATTGCTGGCCGTCAGTGCTTTCTGATAAATATGATTCGAATGTCGAGGTTTGATTATTATATTTTTCCCAGAGCATGGTTTTTGTGCCCTCTATTGTTGTGTTCACCTGCAGTGTGCCAATTTCAGGTGAAGCATCTGACGTACAAAATATAAAGATGTCATCAGTTTCCTGAAAAACCGGATATTGAGTTGTAACTGTTGCTGATGAACCGGGTGCAGTGAGCTGGGCCTCCGCTTTTCCGGTAAATAACCAAACGGTAATTAAAAGGAATATAAAAAATGTTTTATCCATAAAACCTCATTCTTTAAGCTACAATATTAACGTATAATTTTTATTTAATTGTTTTATGGTCCCGAAAAATCGAACATCGAAGGTTTAATTTTGCCCTCATAAAGATGCATTGAGTAATTGTTAACTACCGGAAGTTGTTAATAACTGCCTTTGTAAAAAGGATGTATTCTGTTAAACATCCTCTATTTTTGTTTTTTTTATCAGATTAATATTTAAAGGTGTTTGATTATTTAAAAGAATTGAATAAAGCCCAGTATGAGGCAGTGGTTAATACTGAAGGGCCTGCTTTGGTGATAGCCGGTGCCGGTTCGGGCAAGACGCGTGTTTTAACCTACCGGATAGCCCACCTGTTAAGGAACGGAGTACGGCCCTCATCTGTGCTGGCCCTCACTTTTACGAATAAAGCTGCACGTGAGATGAAAGAGCGGATTGCGGGGGTGGTTGGTGAGAATGAAGCAAGATATTTGTGGATGGGGACTTTCCATTCTGTCTTTGCCCGTATTTTGAGAAGAGAGTATGAGACAACAGGTTATCCACACAACTTTACGATCTTTGATGCGGCAGACAGTAAAAGTCTGATTAAAAGTGTTATTAAGAGCTTTAAACTGGATGAGAAGGTTTATAAGCCCGGGGTTGTGGCATCAAGGATATCAATGGCAAAAAATAATTTGATAACACCTGTTTCTTATGCACAGAATCCTGAGATTAAAAGTATTGACAGTAGTATGCAAATGCCTTTGATTTCAGAGATTTACCGTGAATATTCAAAAAGAAGCTTTCTGTCCGGAGCTATGGATTTTGATGACCTGTTACTGAAGACTAATCAACTTTTCAAGAATAATCCTGCTATTTTGGAAAAATACCAGCTACTTTTCAACTATCTGCTGGTAGATGAGTATCAGGATACCAATTATTCGCAATATCTGATAGTTAAAAAACTTGCCCAAAGACATCAAAACCTTTGTGTTGTGGGCGATGATGCGCAAAGTATTTATTCCTTCAGGGGAGCCCGGATTGAAAATATACTTAGTTTTCAGCATGATTACCCCAATCATAAAATTTTTAAGCTGGAACAGAATTACAGGTCTACCAGGACTATAGTAAATGCAGCAAACAGTATAATTGCAAAAAATAAGAGGCAGATACCCAAGACTGTCTATTCAGAGAAAGAGACGGGACGGCCCATAAAAGTTATTTCTGCATTGACAGACAATGAAGAAGGTTTTTTAGTTGCACAGGAGATTGCTGAGACCCAACTGCGCAGCCATTATAAAAATATGGATTATGCAATCTTATACCGCACCAATGCACAGTCAAGAATTTTTGAAGAAGCGTTGCGAAAACGTAACATCCCTTATAAGATTTATGGCGGATTAAGCTTTTACCAGCGCAAAGAGATTAAAGATATTATTGCATTTTTCAGGATAGTCGTTAATCCATGGGATAACGAAGCAATTAAGCGGATTATTAATATTCCTTCAAGGGGTATCGGACAAACCACAATCGCCAGACTGGAAGAGGCGGCTGTAAGCATGGAATCCTCTATCTGGAAAATAATTGAGGGACTTCCCGAAAATAATCCTGCAGGGTTAAATAAGGGTACGATTGCTAAAATCGGGCATTTTGCTGAAATGATCCGCGGATTTATGAAGGTTGCCGTGGAGGATGACGCTTTTACAGCAGCTGGCATAATTGCTGATAAAACAGGTATTTTACAAGATCTGAGAACCGATAAATCACCCGAGGGCGTGAGCAGGTATGAGAATATCCAGGAATTATTAAATGGTATTAAAGAATTCAGTCTGAATGCCCTTGAGGAGGGGAGGCCCGGAAAGCTCAGTGATTTTCTTGAAGATGTATCCCTGCTGACTGACCAGGATACAGAGAAGGATGATGACCGGGATAAGGTGACCCTTATGACTGTTCATTCAGCCAAAGGGTTGGAGTTCAAAAATGTTTTTGTTGTCGGACTGGAGGAGAAGTTGTTTCCCTCGTTACAGGCAGTAGATAAGAAGAGTGCTGAAGCTGTCGAAGAGGAACGCCGGCTTTTTTATGTAGCCCTTACCCGTGCGGGTGAGAATGCATGGGTAAGTTTTGCCGGACAGAGATATCGCTGGGGAAAACCTGATTTCTGCACTCCCAGCAGGTTTCTGACAGAGATGGACAAGCAGTTCCTGGAAGGATTTAATATAGTTAATAAAAGATTTGCCAGGGAAGATAAGGGGGCCGGACAACCTGGTTCCTCTTTTTACAGAGAGAAGCCAGATAAATATCAACCGGTGCCCAAACCTTACCGTACTGAAATTTTCCGTAACAAAATTAACAGCAGTCAGCTGTCAGGCAGTGCAGATGATTCCTTCGAAGGTGACGATCCCGCTAAAATAGTACAGGGTATGATGGTGGAGCACCAGAGGTTTGGTACAGGGAAAGTATTAAGGGTTGAAGGTGTGGTGCCTGATAAAAAAGCATTTGTCTTTTTTCAGAATGCCGGCAATAAGCAACTGCTGCTTAAATTTGCCAAGTTGAAGATCATTGGTTAACCCAATTCTCCGGAAACAAAAAATCAGGAATTGCGTATTGTCAGGAAATGATTAGTTTTGTAATGGATTATTAAACCGTAACCATATTTTTATTGGTTATTAAATAGTTGAATGAAGATGAAACGAGCATGTTCTTTTTTAATCAAAAATAACACAAAAAAATATGATTAAAATAAGAATATGCGAGAGTGAGGAACGAACGGTTCCATTTGTTCTTAAATTTTTAATTAATTTATTTACAAGTAATTACAAAATTTTAAACACATGAAAATGTCAGTTTTTATGGATTATAATACAATGAGAGAGAAATTACCTATGCCGGAATACGGAAGGAATATACAGAACATGGTAAATCATATCATGACGATTGAAGACAGGGAAAAGAGAAACCGGGCAGCGCAAACAGTAATTGATGTTATGGGTAATCTGTACCCCTATCTTCGCGATGTACCTGAATTTAAACATAAATTGTGGGACCATCTGGCAATAATGACTGATTTTACGCTTAATATTGATTACCCATACGATCCACCGTCACCTGAAATACTTCATGAAAAGCCGGGTAAGGTGCCTTATAACCAGCATTCATTAAAGTACAGGCATTATGGCCTCATAATTACTAAAATGATCGAAACTGCCACAAGAATGGAAGGCGAGGAACAACGCATTCTAATTGAGCAGATTGCCAATCAGATGAAGAAACTGTATATAGCCTGGAATAAGGATTCGGTACAGGATGATAAAATATTTAAAGATCTGGAGGAGATGTCAGACTACAAGTTGAAAGTTCCTTCTGATCTTAAGCTTGGAGAAGTAAAAGTTCAGCCAGTCAAAAAGAAGAAAAAGAAAAAATAAAAAACTCGAAATAAGATGGCATCATTCCGGGTTGAAGGGGGTTATCACCTTAATGGATCACTCGAACCACAGGGAGCAAAAAATGAAGCGCTTGAGGTAATTTGTGCAGTACTGCTGACGCCTGATGACGTAACAATCAGGAATATTCCCGAGATCCGGGATGTCCTGAAGCTTATTGATATTCTGAAAGGGTTAGGTGTAAAGGTATCACGAATAAAGAAGGGTACCTATCTGTTTAATGCAGCAGATATTAATGCCAATTACCTGAAAACTACTGAATATGCAAAACAGGCAGCCAGCCTGAGAGGTTCGGTAATGGTTATTGGCCCTTTACTGGCGCGCTTCGGACAGGGTTTCATACCTCAGCCGGGAGGCGATAAGATAGGCAGGCGCAGGATTGACACTCATTTTAACGGGCTTCAAAAGCTGGGGGCAGTTTTCAGTTTCGATGATCAGAACCAGTATTATTCTGTTTCAGCCCCTAAACTTAAAGGCACATATATGTTGCTCGAGGAGGCTTCAGTAACAGGAACTGCCAATATAATAATGGC
>JAAYJR010000607.1 GCA_012522835.1 Bacteroidales bacterium | reverse complement strand
TGGCTGTTCTTTGTCTTATTAGTGTTACTTAGTTCAGAATGGTTTTTGAGAAAATTTTGGGGCCTTTATTAAACAATATATGAATACAATAAAAAAGATTGGCAGTATACTACTATTATTGACCTCTTTTGCATTTGGGTCTTGTGTTTCTGTAAAAACTCTCACAATAGATTTCCCCAAACCTTCCGCAAAAGAACTTCCCGGATCAATCCAGAGCCTTACTCTTGTTGCCCGGGTAAATAATGAAAAATTTTCAGACCTGTCTGCCGATTCATTACAAAAACTATTATACAAAAAAGAATTTATAATTGATACAGTTATCTATGATCTTCATATGGCTGATACTACTCTACAGGCGTTGGGACAATTACTTTTTGAGTCAGGACGATACGATTATGTTATCCCGGAAGAGCGATTCATCGAATATACAGATAAATCACAATTCGGACCTCAGCTGTCATGGGACAGAGTTAATCAGATAACTGAAACTTTCAATACTGATGCCGTACTCTCTCTTGATCATATAGCTGCAAGGCTGACAACAACATTCGACAATAAATCATACTATGATCCCTACATGAACGGCTTTTATGCATTGGCAGCTGCAGAGATGAAAATAAGCTACGAAGCTTTGTTCAGGGTATATGAACCAAAAAATCAACAAATACTGATTCGTGAGTTTATTCGTGACACCCTCATATGGGAGGATGCTGATGCCTCACCGCGTATACTTTTTCAAAGATTCACTTCAGCAAAACAGGCATTTGCTGAATCAGGAATTGAGATCGCACTGGACCTTGCTGAGCAAATATCAGTTAAATGGCATGTCCGGGGAAGAAAAATTTTTGTGAAGGGAAACTCAAAAATGAGGGATGCCGCTGAATTGGCAAATTCGAATGACTGGCTCTCTGCAATGGCTATCTGGAAAGAGATAGGAGAAAATGCAGGGTCCCGCTCATTAAAAAGTAAAGCTTTGTTCAATACGGCATTGGCATATGAAATGCTTGGAGATATTGATCAGGCTGTCTCCTGGGCCCTCAAATCATATAATACCCAGTTCAGGCCTGTGACTTACGAATATCTGGAAATATTGAAAATGCGAAAAAGCGAATTAAAAAATCAATCGCAATGAACCGCAAAATAAACTTGTTTTTCCTTCTGGCAATCCTGTTATATTCATGTACTGTCTATAAAGAATATCCTATTGAAATTTTTAAGCCCGGTGAGATAAAACTGCCCGAACATGCAAAGTCAGCAGTATTGATTTACAGAAACTTTAAATATCCCGGGGATACCTTACAGCACTATTACAAAAGTAACGGCCGGCTTGTAAAAGCAGCAAAAGACCCTGAAAACCTTGATAGTATAATTGTTAATGACTGTCTGAACCAATTATCCCGAAGATTAAAATCCGCAAAGAGCTTTTCAGAAGTGGAAATATTGCCATACAATTTGTTTAAAAGGCATTCGGATGAAAAATTACCTGACATACCAGATGAAATAACTGAAAAATTAGCTAATACAACACAGGCAGATATACTTATTTCACTTGAGATGCTTTCAGCCTTTTATTCAAAATATCCCCAAAACTACGATCAACCCGAAACAAATGAGGTCGTAACAGCAGCTGTATGGGGAATATATGACCTCCGGCGGAGAAATCGTGTAGAACGGATATCAGTCATTGATACTATTTATCAGAATGGTTATGACAACGAAGGCAATTATATGGCAGGTTATAAGTTGCCATCGCGCATTTCGGCTTTGCGTACTGCTGCCAGGGCGGCAGGGGAAAAATATGCAGACCGGATGGTGGCTTCATGGCAGACTGTAGACCGGCTATATTCAATTCCCCCCTTACCTGATTTTTCTGACGCAGCTTACTATTTTGAGGAAGGAAAAACAGAAAAGGCAATCGCTCTCTGGGGAAAATATGTTAATGAAAAAAACGGGAAGCTTGCAATCAACGCACGATTTAACCTGGCTCTTGCATACGAAATGATGGATGACCTGGAGAAAGCCCGCCAATGGCTCAGTTCAGCCGAAGATCTTGCAAAAAGTTATAACAGTAAAAAAGAACTTACAATAATTAGTTATTATAAGAAGGAGTTGGCCCAAAGATTCAGGGATATGCAAAGATTACAATGAGAATACTATTTTGTACCTTGTTATCTGAGGCCTTTCAGTTACTATGCTCACCATTTAACATCATCATTCTTCAAAACTGCATGACCAGGCCTAGGATTATCATCTGAAAAAACTTTCATCATTTCATATGGCTCAATGACAATTCCCTCTTCTGATATATCGCCGTTTTTATCCAGGATTGAAGACATCTTAAGCTTGAGATATTTCGCAAGAAAAGGATAGACAGCACTCCTTTTTGAGAGTTCATAACCATGGCCTTCATCAGGGAAATGCACATTTTTTACTTTTCTTTCAGCACCCATCAAACCGTATATATAGCGGATATGGGGATATTCCACATCAGGGGTATTTTTTGTCCAGTCAGCCCCGTCAGAAACAAGGATCATAGGTCTGGGAGCTGCCAGGGCCGCTATCTCTACATTGTTGGTCTGATATTCAGCTCTCTTATGGATTGGCATTCCGCTTTCACATACACAACCTCCGAAAAAATGTGCAGATACCTGAACAACAGGAGCTGACACTTTAATACGATCATCCACCGCTGTAAGGAGGAAAGTCTGGGTAGCCCCTCCGGATGCACCAGTAACAGCAATACGCCGGGGATCAATATTGTCAAGCGACAACAAAAAATCAAGCGCCCTGATACTATTCCAAAGCTGTTGCTTAAGAGCAAAAGGATGCTTATGCTCCCATCCCCACTCTTTCATCTCTCCATAACCAACCATATCATATGAAAACACAACTGCTCCCATACGGGCAAGACTTGCACACCTTAACTGAGCATCGGCACGGTATCTGCCATAATCCTCCGGTTTACTCCAGTGGCCGTGAGCACTTAGTATTCCTGCCATCCTTTTCCTCTTTTGGCCAGGAAGGTATAAACTACCCGTAACAAATACACCGGGCAAGCTTTCAAAAGCTACATTTACAACACTGTAACCCTTATATTTCCTCTCTTTACCATACCTCGGATTTAAAGGAGCCCTGACAGGCATGGGATCTAATCCCGCTCCTTTCATAATGCCATCCCTGATCATATCCGCTCTTTCAATCCACTCCTTTTTGGTAGTATACTTACTTTTCAGACTGTTAATAACCTCGCGACCTTCCTCTTCACTGTAATAATGTCCGACACATAAACTGTCATTATCAGCATGACGGGCAAATCCTGTCAGTACTGCCAGAAAAAAAAGGCAAAAAGAAATTGTTCGTTTCATCAGAGTAGATATTAATATGAATAAAATTACCGGTCAATATTATTTATAAGATTAGCCTTCAGAAAGCAAATATATAAAAAGTAATGAAACGGATATCCCTGCTAAAGCAGGGAAAAAGAGCCTTATTAAAAAAGGTGCAGATTATATTTAATAGCGATAAAATATTTTAGTTGTGATCAGTTGATTTACCCTTTTTTTTATTAATAAGCTTTTGCAGGAAATCACCTGCAAGGTACCCCACTGTACCGGCCCAGAGAGTACTCCAGTACCAAACAGACTGGATCATACATGTACCGCTGAGGCAGCCAATATATTTCCAATATAAAAAACCTCCTAATGCCCCTGCAAGGGTAAAAATAACAGTAATATAATTCTTCTTTAACAACTCTTTCATAACGACTGTTTTGAAAAAAACAACAAAGTACAATATTTGTTTATAAGAATATTTTATGGCACAACTATTCTTCTAAAAAAACATTTTTTAAAATGTTAAGCTTTACAAAGATAGTATAAACCACAGAAAGAATTATCTTATACAATTAACCACTAAAATATTTATCTTTAGAACCTAACTTCGCAGGAATTAAAAATGGGCAGACTGATAAAATTCTTATTGATAATGATACTTTCAGCGTTCTTTGCTAATTGGGTACCGGCGCAGGACGGTTTTGCAGTCAAAGCTATAGAATTCAAAGGAAATGACAATCTATCCGGAGAACTGCTGTCAGAACAAATGAATACCAGAGCTGCCACACTACTTGAAAAACTGACATTTTGGAAAAAGAATACACAATTCTCATCATTCACTTTCGAAGGAGATCTTCTTCGATTACATAAATTTTACCAGAGAAACGGATTCCCTGATCCTCTTATTACCTATGATTTTAATACAGATACCAACAAAAAGAAACTGAAAATTATTATAGATGTTGAGGAAGGGCAGCCAGTAATGGTTGATTCGGTTAACTTTTCATATTCAGGTAGCAGTGAGGCCTCAAAGATCCTGGATTCTATAAAACAGGTTTTGCCGCTGCAGGCAGGGAAGCGTTTTCGCGACGAGAATGTGTTTGAAACAGAAGATTATATCCGGAATAGTTATTATAACAGCGGATATCCCTTCATAAAACTGGACAGGAATATTATATACAAAGAAGAAAAAGATCTTGCCACAATAAATTTCAACCTCCTCCCGGGAAATAAAAGCTATCTTGGAAAAATAAGTATTGAGGGAGATTCACTGGTTTCTGAAAAGTATATCAATAATCATATAGACATCACTGAAGGCCGGGTATATTCACCTGCTGCCCTCAACAGAACGCAAAATGACCTTTTCCGTCTTGGACTGTTCAGGTTTGTAACAGTTAGGGCAGTCCCCGACAGCGTCAAGAATGGCCATATACCGGTACTGATAAAGGTTATGGAGCTTCCGAGATGGTCATTTAAGGCAGGTGCCGGTTATGGAACTGAAGACCGTATAAGGTTGTCGTTACTGATGACCCGTCTGAATTTCCTGGGAGGAGGAAGGTCACTTTTAGTAAATGTCCGACATTCATATTTTACTCCCTTTGCTGTGGAGACAAAATTAATTCAGCCCGACCTGCTGTTTAAAAATACAGACCTCATAATAAATCCCTACTATTCAAAGGAGAGGGAGGAGAGCTATATTGTGGAAAGAACCGGGTCAGCATTTACTTTACAAAAAAAATTCAAGAAAAACAGTGCTTATATCTCATATAATTATGGAATAGATAAAGTAAAGCTGATAAATGAATCACTAATTGATGAGGATGCATTGCATCGAAAAAATAACAACTTCAAATCCGGGTTTACATTAGGGTTTAACAGAAATTCAACTAATGATCTCTTTTCTCCGACCAGGGGATGGAAGATCAACAGCACTGCCACTGTCACAGGCCTTGGTGAAAAATCTTTATACCACTATTACCGGCTGGCAGGTGACATATCATGTCTATTACCCCTGGGAAAAACGGTTATGGCATATAAGTTTAAAGGTGGTGTTATACAGCCACTTAAAGAAAGTGAATCTACTCCTGTTGAAGACCGTTTCCTGCTGGGAGGGGCAATGTCGTTGCGCGGTTGGGGCAGGCATCAGATTTCTCCGGTAAATGAGGCGGGTGACAAGACAGGTGGCAACACGATGCTTGAAGCAGGTGTGGAATGGCGCTTTCCGCTTGCCGGAATATTTTCAGGAGCTGTTTTCTCAGATATAGGTAACACCTGGGAAAAACCATGGGATTTTAATCTGAATAACCTTCTGTTCAATGCCGGAACAGGACTCAGGATAAGTACACCGGTTGGTCCGGTAAGACTGGACCTGGCAACACCGGTTTTTGAAGATAAATTCAGGGCACAGTTTTTTATTACAATTGGACACGCATTCTGAAATGGGAAGGATTCTTAAAATAACAGCAATTATAGCAACAGGAATAATTATTATTCTTATGTTGCTGGTAATGCTTATTGCCTCCGGAACCATTAATTCCAGGATAGCAAAAACGGCATCATTAATAGCAGGAAAATCGGTTAATGGTACAGTAGAAATAGGAAAAATTGAAGGAAACCTCCTTTCAAAATTTTCAATCTGTGATATAAGCGTAAAACATGACAATGATACTATCCTCAAACTGGACCAGTTTGAAATCAGTTATAAGCTGTCCCATATAATTCAAAAAAATATTTTTGCTGAACTGATCAGGGTAAACGGGATGCATCTGTTCCTCAGGGAAGAACAAGACGGTAACTGGAATTTCCAAAAGTTACTGCCGGCACCGGATACCATCCAAATTGAAAAATCATCAACACCCCTGGACTGGCACTTCCAATTTCCTGTGATAGAGTTAAATAACATTACCGTTGATGTTGACAGTAATGATAAACAATCCCCGGTACCTAAAAATACAAAGCTGAATGCTTCACTAAATTTTGAATATTCAGTCAATAGACTTTCTGCCACCCTTGTAAAATTTAATCTTATTTCAAAGGAGCCTGAATTAAGGATAAACCAAATGACCATTGAGACCGCACTGTCAGATTCACTATTGTCATGGAAAGGATTTGAACTAAATCTGCCCGCGACACACCTTGTTTCGAAAGGGAGTATCCCTCTGAACAGAATTGAGCAGTCTGAAATAGACCTGAATATTTCCCCTCTTGCTATGGAGGACCTGTCCGGATTTATAAAAGGCATTTACGGAAAACCGGAGATTAAGCTGCAGGTTAGTCAAAACGGCTCTTTAAAGGGAAGCACAGTCTCATTCTCTCTTACCGGTAATAATCAGTCACTTACATTAAATGGAAATATTTTTGAAACTGACAACATTACAGGTTACAAAATGAGGCTGGAAACAAACAATATAAATGCAGGAGACTGGACAAGAAATCCCGGAATGGATACCGACATTTCGGGATATGTGCAAATTAGCGGAGAAAGTTTAGATTTAAAAGAGAGTAATTTCAATCTTAATGCAGAATTTGCCGGAGTTCAGTACAATCAGTATAAAATAGAAAATCTTGTTCTGTATCTCAATAAATCGGGAGAACTATTTGATGCCGTAATAGATGCAATTACCCCCTGGGGAAAAGTAAATTCAGAAATTAAAGGTCAGGGAAGTCTTGACGGCTCACATAATGTAAACCTAATCGCAAATATAAATAGTATAGACACCTCCTTTTCTGTCCCTTTTTATTCAGAAAATTTTCGATTAAAAAGCACAATGGAAGCATTACTGAGTGGTACTGGTGATTCATTACATCTGGATGCGGGACTTAAAATCGACACATTCGTCATGGATAAGTTGTCGGCTGGAACCATGTCGGCTACCTTACTGTCCGATTTTTCACTTAAAAATCCCTCTGCTGATAATTCACAAACAACAGCCAATACAAAAATTGATGATTTATTAAAAGGCCTTTCCCTTTCAGCCGTTGTCAATACCGGAACAGTTGCATTCGGTGAATATAACCTCGACAGCAGTTTTATTCATATAAAAAAAATTAATGACAACGCCGACGGATCAATCACTATACACTCGCCTGTTGCAAAAATCGCTACCCTTTTTGAAATCAGTGAAATATTTGATACTCCCGTTTACCGGGTTGATGCGGCATTAAAAAATGCAGATATTTCAAAGGCGATTTTAAATGAAAACTACTCCACTGACCTCAATTTTGATGTTATTGCCAGGGGAGAAGGGGTCACACCCGGGAATGCAAGAATCGGACTCAATATAAAATCATACGAATCGTCGGCCTTTGGACATGAACTGAAGGATATTAACTCTACCATAAATATTGAAAATGACTATTATGAACTGCAGGACTTAAATCTGGAAACTCCTTTTATGGTACTTGACGTATCAGGAAAAGGAAATATAAAGGAGAATCACGGTTTGTCGTTTTTGTTAAAAACCAAAGATACAGAACTGCTGGCACCGTTGACAGGAATTGAGCCATTTGGACTAAAGGGAGAGATCAGCGGAGAGATAAGAGGTTTTGCAGACTCATTAAATATTAACACGATAATTGACTTTAACAAACTGAAAGCAGGAGATCTGTCGGTCGAAAAAATAGTGGCAACCGCCAACTTTAACAGGAAAGACAGTGTATGGATAGGATCAACCAACCTAAGGCTTGACAACACCCAAATTAAAGATATTGAAATAAAACAGCTTGATGCTGAGAGTATTTTTAACAAAGGAAAAGTTGAAAATACGATAAGTTTCTTTGCTTCAGATTCACTCAATGGCAAATTGAAAACCGGTATTCTGTTCAGGGAAAATCTTATTTTTGATGTACAAGAACTATATTTTAAAATCCGGAATAACGAATGGAAAAAAGCAGATAACTCTTCCACCATAACATTGCTAAAAGACTCTCTGCTGTTCAGTAACGTTGAAATTAATTCAAACAACAGCTACATTAAAATCGAAGGAGCATTGGCAACCCGGGGATATGAAAATTTCAATTTTGAAGTCAGTAATGTAAAACTTTTACCCGTTCCCGGATTTCAGATACTTCCCTTTCCGGTATCCGGAACAGTTAACGGACTGTTAAATATTTCCGGTACAGCCGAAATGCCCGCTGTCTCATTCGAAGCATCGGCCGGCAACCTGATGCTGGATAATCTTCAAATCAATGAAATCAGGTTAAATGCTGACTATGATGATGATAAGATAACTCTTGGTGGTTATATTGAGGAATTGGAGAGGAAAATATTTGAGGCAAATGCTGAATTACCTGTAAAACTGTCTATAGCAGACCGGGAATTGCAGTTTAACAGAGAGGGGGAACTAACAGCAATTGCAACTGTTGACCAATTAGACCTGGGTCATCTCAACGCCTTTATTCCACTGAAAGGCGCTGAGGCAGCAGGATCATTTTCTGCTACTGCGGAAATAAAAAACAGTGCAGATAATCCTCAATTAACAGGATCTGTCAGTATTGACAATGGTACTTTCCGTTACGACAGATTTGGAGTTAATTATAAGGATATTGGCATGAGGAGCAATTTAACGAACAATAATATTGCACTGGACAGCCTGAAAATTCATGCCGGTAAAGGAAACCTTAACATAACGGGATCTTTGGAACCCGACACTTTATATAATGGAAGTTTCAAAAATATGAGCATAAATATTACGGGAGATAATTTCAGGCCTCTGGATTCTGACCTGTTAAGAGCTGAAATAACTACGGATATTCACCTGACCGGAAGTTCAGACAAGCCTGTATTGGGAGGAAAACTGATAATTAATCAGGCAAACCTGAATACCGATCTCTTTCTAAAGGAGTTCGACCGTGTATCTGATAATCTCGATGAGCCTTTGCTTACAGAAGCACGGGAAAAAGCTCAAAAGGTACAGTTCCATAAAACCGCCAGGACTGATGCTGAAAATGAACAAATCCCTGTTATTATGGAAAACCTCAGTGGTGAATTTGATGTTGAAATACCGGGTAACATGTGGATAAAAGGTAAAAACATGAATTTCGAAATTAACGGACTTATCAAAGCTGTCATTCAGAATAGTAAGATTGACCTTTTTGGATCCGTCAGCGTAAAAAGGGGATACTACAAACTCTACGGCAAACGTCTGGATTTTGAAGAGGGTGAAGTAACCCTGACAGGAGGGGAGGATATTAATCCGCAGATTAATTTCAATATAGCCTACCGGT
>JAAYJR010000068.1 GCA_012522835.1 Bacteroidales bacterium | reverse complement strand
GAACAGTGAGGCTTTTTTACCGGCAATGTAATAATCTGCAGGAGTTTTTATTTTAAAACCCGAGTAAAACCCTAAAATCAGAATTACAATAAAATAAGCAGCAACAAAAAAAACGGGATCACTCATAAAATGCAATTTTACCGGGGTAAATATCGGAATTTATAAGCCAATTTTAAGGGTACAGTCCAGGATAATGATTTTTCCTTCTGTTTTTGAATCTGAGCAAAGGATTCAGGTAAATTTTAATCAATTATAAAAATTCACATCATTTGGGTGTGGATAAACCGACTCTAGCAAATTTTTTACTGACTTATTAAATAAAAATACTGAGGAAAATAGTTCGTTTTGTCATTAGAAGGGTAACCCGCTGAGTGATGAAAGGATTTTTAGCAATTTTTTTTCAGTGGCTGGCTTTTTTGTTTTTGCTATATTCAGGATTCTTAAATTTTTAATTAATTTAATTACAAGTAATTATATATTTTAAACATATGAAAAAAATACTTTATTTAATTTTTATCAGTTTTTTAATTGGCGGTTGCTCACCGGTTGAAAGCACCGGCTGGATTGATCTGTTTAATGGCAGGGACCTTTCTGGCTGGAAGCAGCTTAACGGTGAGGCCAGGTATGAGGTTATCGACGGGATGATAGTGGGCACTACAGTCATGAATACCCCAAATTCCTTTTTATGCACCGAAAAAAATTATTCTGATTTTATTTTTGAGGTTGATCTTTTGGTAGAGGATAATATGAATTCCGGCATTCAGATAAGAAGTGAGAGTAAGAGTGATTATATGAACGGCAGGGTTCACGGTTACCAGTGTGAAGTTGATCCGTCGGAGCGTGCATGGAGTGCCGGAATATACGATGAAGCCCGGAGAGGATGGCTTTATCCCCTTGACCTGAACCCTGATGCCAGGAGTGCTTTTAAACTGGGAGAATGGAACCATTACCGGGTTGAGTGTATTGGTAATTCAATTAAAACATGGCTTAACGAAGTACCTGTGGCTCATATTATTGATGATATGACACCGGAAGGATTTATTGCACTGCAGGTTCATAGCATCGGGAACAATAAGGAGAGAGAGGGACAGCAGATTAAATGGAAAAATATCAGGATAAAAACTGAAAATATTACACCTTCTCCTTCTGAAGGGATATATGTAGTGAACCTGCTTCCGAATGATTTGAGCGATACGGAGAAAGCCCGGGGGTTTGAACTCCTTTTTGATGGTAAATCAGCCGATAAATTCATTAGCACCAGGGGTGATGCTTTCCCTTCGCAGGGTTGGGAGGTTAAAGACGGTGTGCTCACTGTTCTCGGCAGTGGAGGTGATCCTTCAAAAAAGGGAGGAGATATAATCACCAGAAAAGAGTATGGTGCATTTGAACTTAAATTTGACTTCAATTTTACTGAAGGGGCAAACAGCGGCATTAAGTACGGAATAGGAAATAACGGGCCGTCTCTTGGACTCGAATATCAGATTTTAGATGATGAGAAACATCCTGATGCCAAAAACGGGGTAGTCGGAAACCGGAAGCTGGCATCATTATATGACCTTATACCTTCAGAGACTGAACCGCGGTTTGTAAACGGGCCCGGCTCCTGGAACAGGGGCAGGATAATCGTTGAAGCTGACGGAACAGTCCAGCACTGGTTAAATGGGCGCAAACTCATTGAATACAAAAGAGGAAATAATATTTACAGAGCATTGATAGCACGTAGCAAATATGTCGGTTATGAAGGTTTTGGATTATCAGAGAAAGGACCTGTACTTATTCAGGACCATAATGATACCGTACATTTCAGAAGTATAAAAATCAGAGAATTATGACAAACAGAAGAAACTTTTTAAAGACAGCAGGAATAGGGCTTGTTGCAGCAACATGTCCGTCAGGAAACATTAATTATCTGTCAACCGGCCTGAGTAAAAACCGGAAATTTGATTTCAAACTTGGTGTTGCATCCTATTCAGCAAGGAAATTTACCAGGGAAGAGGCACTGGATATGACCCTGCGCTGCGGAATTGACAGGATAGCATTTAAAAGTATGCACCTGCCGCTTGATTCAGACAGATCAGAGATAAAAAAAGCCGTTGCACTCTGCAAAGAAAAAGGTATCATCCTCTATGGAGGAGGTGTTATATACATGAAAAACAGGGAAGAGGTAGATCAGGCATTTGAATATGCAAAAGCTGCCGGCATGGATACAATTATAGGAGTTCCTGAACATGAGCTTTTGAAATATACAGAAGGTAAGGTAAAAGAGTATAACATTAAGCTGGCTATACACAACCATGGTCCGGGCGATGAGCGTTACCCCAGTGCGGAAAGTGCTTATGTGCTTATTAAAGATATGGATAAACGCATGGGATTATGTATAGATATTGGTCATACCAAGAGGATCAACAGAAACCCGGAACAGGATCTTAAGGATTTTGCTGACAGGGTGCATGACATTCACATTAAAGATGTAACCGAAGCCTCTGCTAAGGGTAAGACCTGTATTATAGGCCGTGGTGTTATTGATTTCCCGTCATTTATGAAGGCAGTAATTAAATCCGGATATACAGGTACTCTGGCGCTCGAGTATGAAGCAGATGCGGATGACCCGCTACCGGGGATGATGGAATCATTTGGTTATGTAAAAGGAATATTGTCAATTATCTAAATATTTAAAGATGAGTTCAAACAGAAGAAATTTTATAAAAAAAGTTACTGCCGGGGCAGCCGGTGTAGCTGTTGGTGGTTCTGCACTGGGTATGTCTGCGCGCAGTTACGGACGCATAATTGGTGCTAATGACAGATTGGGTGTTGCAATAATCGGCCTGGGCAGGAGGCTGGGGGCATATTATGAGCCAATAGCCCTGAAAAGTAATAATGTAGAGTTGATATATCTTTGTGATGTTATGAAAAGTCAGTATGAAAAGGCTTTGATCAATTTTTCAAAACATATTGATTATAAGCCTTTAACTGAGGTTGATATAAGAAAAGTCATTGACGACCCTAAAGTTGACGTTATTTTTAATGCCACTCCGGACCATTGGCATACTCCCGGTTCAATAATGGCAATGAAAGGGGGAAAACATGTTTATGTTGAGAAACCATGCAGCCATAATATGAATGAGAATGAACTGTTGGTTAAGGCTATGAAGAAGTATAATAAAGTAGTCCAGATGGGAAACCAGCAGCGGTCGAGTGATCACACAATTGAGATCATAAATGAAATACATAACGGTATAATCGGCACTCCCTATAAAGCTGTCGCTTTTTATACCAGTAAGCGCGGTGAGGTGCCTGTTCAGAAAAAAGTCCCGGTGCCTTCAGGACTTGACTGGGACTTGTTTCAGGGGCCTGCTCCCAGAAGGGATTATACTTATGAGACATGGGACTATAACTGGCACTGGTATGGCTGGGATTACGGCACTGCTGAAGCCGGCAATAACGGAACTCATGAGCTGGATGTTGCCAGGTGGGCACTTAATGTACAATTCCCGTTGCACGTTAATGTTGAGGCCGCAAAACGCCATTTTATCAATGATGGGTGGGAAATGTATGATACAATGGATGTTACTTTCAGGTTTCATGGAGACAAAATTATAAAATGGGATTGTAAAAGCCGTAACGGATATGATACATACGGAGGTGGCCGCGGAACAATAATTTACGGCAGTGAAGGAGCTGTTTTTGTTGACAGGGGAAAATATATACTGTATGACCGTGACGGGAAAAAAGTGAAAGACAGTAAATCAGCTTCCAATGAAGCCGGGAATGCCCTGGGAGGCGGAGGCGATATGACAACAACCCATGTAAATAACTTTTTTGATGCTATCAGGGGCAAAGCTAAACTGAATGCTCCTATTGATGATGCAGCAGTCAGTATGGCAATGGTTCATTATTCAAATATAGCGTGGCGGACAGGAAGGGATTTTGATATTGATAGTGATAACGGCAAGATATACGACAGGGAAGCAATGAAATTGTGGAGCCGCGAATATGAACCCGGATGGGAACCAAAATTGTAGATTAGATTAAAATAGATAAGACCGAATGTAGCCGTCAGTAATTCAATGCCTTATCCCTTGCCGTTCACTTCAGTGAACGGATTTAGTTAAAATGGATAAGACCGAATGTAACTGTCAGTTGTTCAATGATATATCCCTTGCCGTTCACTTCAGTGAACGGAATATTTATGATGGGTTTTAAAATGTATAACTAAATTATAATACAATGAAACAACATTTTTTAATTGCTGTCTTATCAGTTGTTTTCGCTTTCACCGGACTTGCACAGCCTGCGAAGGAATTAGTACAGGTTATTGTTACACCCAATGAAGATGACTGGACTTATAAAAAGGGAGACAGGGCGGAATTCCGGATTATGGTTTTGAGAAATAATGTTCCGCTGGATGGTGTAGAGGTCAAATACAGTATTAATCCTGAGAAAATGGCACCCTGGGATGAGGGAACAGTGAGACTGAAAAAAGGTTCAGCATCAGTTAAAGCACGGAAGTTTTCTGATGCAGGATTCTTAAGGTGCCATGCATCTGTTAATATAGACGGGAAGACTTACTCATCATATGCTACAGCAGGTTTTTCTCCTGAAGATATTGAGCCATCAACGAAACTACCTGACGATTTCAGGGAGTTTTGGGAAGCTGGTAAACGGGAGCTGGACAAAGTACCGGTAAATGCATTGATGACTTTAATACCTGAGAGGTGCACTCCGAAAGCAGATGTTTATCATGTGAGGATAGATAACATAAAAGGTAAGATCTACGGAATTTTATGTAAACCTAAAAAAGAGGGCAGGTACCCTGCCATCCTGCACGTCCCGGGAGCCGGTATAAGACCTTACTACGGTGATGTGGCAAATGCAGAAAATGGATTTATAACTTTCCAGATAGGTATACACGGAATTCCTGTTAACCTGGATCCCTCAGTTTATGATGACCTCCGCTCAGGTGCGCTTGGCAATTACTGGATTTCCAATCTTGATGATAAGGATAACTATTTCTATAAAAGAGTTTATCTTGGTTGTGTCAGGGCAGTTGATTTTATTGAGACTCTTTCATGCTTTAACGGGAATGATATAGCTGTAACAGGTGGGAGCCAGGGCGGAGCATTGTCGATTATAACTGCCGGACTTGATGACCGGATAGACTATCTTGCTGCTTTTTATCCGGCTTTGTCTGACCTTACAGGTTACTTGTCAGGCCGGGCAGGCGGATGGCCTCATATGTTTCTTGATGATTTTACTAATAAACCGGAAAAAGTGGAAACTTCAAAGTACTATGATGTTGTGAATTTTGCAAGATTTGTAAAGATTCCCGGCTGGTACAGCTGGGGGTATAATGATAATACATGTCCGCCGACTTCAATGTACGCAGCTTATAATATAATAAATGCTGAAAAGGAACTGCACCTGTTCCATGAAACCCGGCACTGGACTTTCCCGGAGCAACAGGTCTTAAAAAACCAGTGGCTGGTCAATAAACTGCATAAAGGGAGATAATAAAATTGTCAGTTTACTTACTGCAGACCTCAGTGAGTACACCCATGGTTGCTTTAGGGTGGAGGAATCCGATATTTAATCCTTCCGCCCCTTTTCTTCCTTTCTTATCAATTAGCTGAACCCCTTTTTCTTCAAGTTCGTCAAGTGCCTCTTCTACATTATTTACTGCATATGCAAGGTGATGTAGTCCGGTACCCCTCTTTTCGATGAATCTGGCAACGGGACTGTCAGGAGAGGTTGGCTCAAGAAGTTCAATTTTCGTTTGTCCGGCCATAAAGAATGCAGTTTTTACTTTCTGGTCATGGATCTCTTCGGTTTTATAGCATTTTAATCCCAGTATATTTTCATAAAAGGGTATTGCTTCATCAAGGCTGTTAACAGCGATTCCGATGTGTTCAATATGTGAAATCTCCATTTTATTATTTTTTAGGTTATTGATTGTCTTCCTCATCCCAAATATAATGAAAATGAGGCCCGAATCGTTCAAAGGCTGCTTTTTCAAGATTTTGGCGATGGTCCGGGTGAGCAATTGATATAATCAGCTTAGCCCTGTCCTGCAGTGACCTCCCGTAAAGATTGACAGCCCCGAATTCCGTAACCAGCCAGTGAATATTTGCCCGGGTGCTTACGACTCCTGCACCGGGTGTTAATATGGGTGCAATTTTGCTCACACCCTTTGTGGTGACTGAAGGCATTGCAATGATCGGTTTACCTCCGTGACTTAGTGAGGCTCCACGCAAAAAGTCAATCTGGCCGCCAACACCAGAGTAAAACCTCGTGCCCAGCGAATCTGCACATACCTGTCCTGTAATATCTATCTGTAAAGCTGAATTAATAGCAGTTACTTTGGGATTTTTAGCTATAACATTAACACTGTTTGTATATTTAACATCCTGCATTGCCACACCAGGATTGTCATCAATAAAATCGTAAAGATCTTTCGATCCCATAAGGAATGTAGCAACCATTTTCCCTTTGTCAATTTTTTTATTCCTGCCATTGACAATTCCTTTTTCGACCAGCGGAAGAATTCCGTCTGAGAACATTTCAGAGTGAACACCCAGATCCTTATGATTGCCAAGCATAGTTAAAACAGCATTAGGTATAGCTCCTATGCCCATTTGCAGTGTCGCTCCGTCCTCTACCAGCTCAGCTACATATTTTCCTATTTGCATGTCAGTTTCAGAGATAGGGTCAGGATGTGCCCTTATGAGTTCAGTATCATCAAAAACGAACAGGTCAATTTCATCAGTATGGATCATTGCGTCGCCGAATGCACGTGGCACATTGGGATTGACAATGGCAATTACCGTATCTGCCTTTTCCACCGCAGCAAGAGTCGCATCAACTGAGGTTCCAAGGGAGACATATCCGAATTTATCAGGTTCGGATATCTGGATCATCGCTACATTAACCTTCAGGTAACCCTCCCGTATGAGCCTTTGTGTTTCGTGCAGGAAAACAGGAATGTAATCAGCATAACCGGCCTGCGTCTGCTTTCTTACATTAGCTCCGACAAAGAAAGATTCAAGTTGGAAAATACCTTCAAATTCGGGATCAGCATAAGCAACCTCACCTTCGGTATGGATGTGCTGTATACGGACATTCCGGAACTCCTTATTCCGGCCCCGCTCACACATAGCGTTTATAAGAGGGTGGGGTGTAACTGCCACACTATGAAGGTGTATCCGGTCATTTGATTTGATAACCCTGACTGCCTCACGTGCACTTATGAATTGTATTTTTTTCATTATTCTCCGGTTAATATGCAGTTTTTTTTAAGTAAAGCCGGCAAATTTATAAAATCTATCTTCTAATATGACTTAATCATTTTTTTTAATGGAACCGGCATGTTCTTTTTAATTAAAAAATAACACAACTCCATGATTTGGGGATCCGTCGGCTGAATCCGGATTTGCTAAACATTTTTAAATATTAACTGTTTTATAAGGTAATTTACATTTGGATCTTTTAGTAAATTTTGATCTTTTTTATGTGAATAGATTTTTTTAATTTAGCAAAAATTAAATCCTGAATAGATATGTTAAAAGAAAAAGTATTAAAAGCACTTAATGAACAGATAAATGCAGAGCAGTATTCTGCTTTTCTTTACCTGTCAATGTCAGCCTGGTTAGAAGAGAAGGGACTTCCCGGATTTGCCAACTGGATGTACGTGCAGTACCAGGAAGAGTTAACTCATGCCAATAAGCTCTTCAAATATGTTAATGAACGTGGAGGCAGGGTTGAACTAAAAGGGATTGATCAAATGCCTGTAGAGTTTGAAAGTGTAAAAAGCGTTGCAGAGATGACACTTGAACATGAACAGCATGTTACAGCCCTTATAAACAATCTGGTTGATGTTGCTACCGAAGAACGTGATCATGCCACTATAAGTTTTCTGACCTGGTTCGTAGACGAACAGGTGGAAGAGGAAGCCAATGCAACAGAAATTCTTGACAACCTGAAGCTGATAGAAGGCGAGGGCAAAGGGAATGGTTTATTTATGATTGACAGGGAGCTCCGTCAGCGTAAATTTATCGACGAAACTCAGGCAGTGTAATTTATAGTATAAAAATTATTATTGAAAAGGCTGCCTTTAAGCAGCCTTTTTTATTCAAAGTGTCATGGAATGGATATCCGGCAAGAGGCTGTCAGCCGTTATGAACAGTTAAAGGAATATTGCAGGGCCAACTGGGATGCCTCATCTGTTGAAAAGCTTGAGGAAGCCTTTAGTTTTGCATTGAATGCAATAGGAGACAAGAAATTTATTACCGGGGAATATATTCTAAACCACTCTCTGGATGTTGCCTCCATTATTGCAGTTGAGATCGGACTGGAGCCCGACTCGGTCATAAGCGGTATACTGCATAATATTATGTATGCCGGAATAGAACGGCCCGTCACAAAAGAGGAGATCGAAAAACAATTTGGTGTCAGTGTATATTCCATTCTCGAGGGAATGGCAAAGATAAATGCCCTGGGAACCGATACTGTTGATATTCATGCCGAGAATTACAGAAAACTTTTGCTTGCCCTGGCAGGTGATGTACGCGTAATTCTTGTAAAGACAGCTGACAGGCTGCAGGTGATGAGGAACCTGGATTTTTATGATAATGATACCAGGAAAAGGCTTGCAAATGAGACATCACATCTGTATGCCCCTTTAGCTCACAGGCTGGGACTATATGCCATTAATTCGGAATTACTCGACCTCTGTCTGAAATACCAAAAACCCCTTGATTATAAATATATTAACGAACGGCTGACTGAAAATGAACTGGAACGGTCCCGTTTTGTTGCTGAGTTTGTAAAACCGGTTGAGAAGATTCTCAGTGAACGCGGATATAATTTTTCCATGAAGGCCAGGACTAAATCGGTCTATTCTATATGGAATAAGATGAATAATAAAAAAGTGTCCTTCGATGAGGTAATGGATCTGTTTGCTATAAGGATTATCCTTGACTCAACCCCGGCCAATGAGAAAGCAGATTGCTGGACAGTCTATTCTGTGGTTACCGAACAGTATCAGGCAAATCCGGAGAGGTTGCGCGACTGGATCACAATACCAAAATCTAATGGATATGAATCTTTGCACACTACAGTTATGGGACCGCATGAAAAGTGGGTTGAAGTGCAGATACGTACTAAGCGAATGGATGAAATTGCGGAAAAGGGGCTGGCTGCGCACTGGAAATATAAGGGAGGAAAAAGCAGTTCCGGATTTGATTCTTGGCTGGCAGGAATAAGAGAGATCCTGGAAAATCCGGAATTGAATATTGTTGATTTCATTGACCACTTCAGTCTTAATATATACAGCGAAGAGATATTTGTTTTTACTCCCCGCGGAGACCTGAAGAAGATGCCTGCCGGGTCTACCCTGCTGGATTTTGCGTATGAGATACATTCTCATGTGGGTGATACTTGTGTTGGCGGAAAAGTGAACGGTAAAAAAGTTACCCTGAGGTATAAACTTAAAAATGGCGACCAGGTATCCATAGATACTTCCAATAATCAAAAACCCAAAATTGACTGGCTGGACTTTGTGGTTACCACAAAAGCAAAAAGCAGGGTAAAAGCAAGCCTGAGTGATGAGAAGAAACGGATGGCAGCCCAGGGACGCGAGATGCTGATCAGGAAATTTAAAAACTGGAAGCTGGAACTAAATGATGATGCTATCAGGAAGATCCTTAAGAAATATGATTTTAAGCTTGCTGTTGATTTCTATTTTGAACTGGCCAAAGGAAAAATTGATCCTCTTGATGTTAAATCTGTTTTTACGGACAAATCAGTTGAGGAAAGCAGTCCCCGCAAAATAGAAGAACTCGTTCAGGATAAATTGGGAAAAGAATCATCTGCCGGGGCTGAAAAAGATTATCTGATCATTGATGATGACCTGAAAAATGTTAATTATAAGTTAGCCAAATGCTGTAATCCGGTTTTTGGCGACTCAGTATTTGGGTTTGTTACCGTTAACCACGGAATAAAAATACATCGCAACAGCTGTCCCAATGCAATCCGGCTCAAAGAACGATTCCCTTACAGGGTTGTATAAGCCAAATGGAAGGAAAGTTCTGTGCAGGGTGCCGTTGTTACTACATTATATATTTCGGGGTCAAATGAGCCGGGACTGGTTTCTGAGATTTCCCACATAATAGCAAAAGATACAGGAGCACAGTTGCGTTCGTTAAACATTAATTCAGAAAAAGGAAAATTTGATGGTATTCTCAAGATATCTGTTCATAATGTTGGACATCTTGAATTTCTTATTCAGAAAATGAAAAAGGCAAAAGGAGTTATATCAGTAACAAGAGGTGAAAAATAAAACCAATGAACATATTAATTGCACCAAATTCAATGAAGGGAAGTATAAGCGCTTTTGACTTTGCTGATGTGGCTGAGCAGGCGTTTAAGGATTGTTCCCCGGAGTTTTCTGT
>JAAYJR010000020.1 GCA_012522835.1 Bacteroidales bacterium | reverse complement strand
CTGAAAGTGAAATATCGTCTAAATATAATGAGTGTCCCTCAGGCAGGCTGTTGCCCAGGTAAATTCTGAATGATGCATCCGGAGCAGAATGAGTTGCCGTAAATTTTATTTTATGCTTTTCCCAGGTTGTGGATATTACAGGTTGACTGACATCAAAAGTACCGTAACTGGTGTAGGGAGAAGTGCGCTTATGAATATGAAGGCTGCCAATGGTAAAGATTGTTGATGCTCTGGCATAAAAGGAAAGTGCATATTCTTTACCAGCTTGTATAGCGATTTCACCATCTTTTATTAATTGAAGAGAGCCAATCGAAGTACCCGTAGATATACACTCGGCCTGAAGACTTGCCGGAGATGAAATATACTCCTGGCTGTTAGCGGTCAGGTTCAGGCTGTAGCCCGTGGCGCCCCATGTGCTCCATCCATCGGTACCGCTGGTGAAATCACCGTTAATTATCATATTGGTACCTGTTGTTTGCACAGTGGTGTCTGTTGTCAGCGTACGTTCATAAACACCGGACTCGGTCCAGCCCATAAAATTTTCACCTTCACATATTGTGACATATTCAACCGAATCAGCAGCGAGAGTGTCGTTTGATACGGACAAAGTTATGGTTACTGAATCGTAAACCGGGCTTGAAACATTACCTGCTGCATCCTTTGCCCAGGCGCAGAGAATCTTAGTGCCGGCTTCTGAAAAAACATAAGAAGAAGGTATTGAAAATTCCCATCCGGAATCGGTGACTGAAGGGGTGGATAATGTTTCAGTTAATATATAACCTGTTATGTCCGTATCTTCCGAACAGCTCCATGATAATACAGGAATTGTCAGAGATGTGGAAGTTGACGGAATTTCAAATGAACTAATAACCGGAGGAGTGGTATCTGTTGTCTGATCATTATCCAGTCCGGAGATATTCATAGTGACATATGCACTTGACGATAAGGGCTTATCAGCATTATCTGTCACTTCAATCTCTAAAACGACTGACTGGTCAGGTATTAAATTTATATCTGTATTAGCATAAACCTCTCCAGTAGAGGAATTTATCACAAACATGCCTGCTTCATCGCCCTGAATAATAGAGTAAGTTAATATTTGGCCGCTGTCAGGATCAGTCGCAATAACTTGTCCGATAAGATCATTACTCATCTTAGGATCACTGATATTAAAATACTGGTCATAAATAACCGGACTTTGATTGCTGCTTCCTGTATTATTGATAGTCTTTATAAGAATAATTGAAGTAAATGGTTGCAATTTAACGGATCCGGTCACATTGTTACCCTGAATATTTCGATATACTGTGGTTCCAAGATCTATAATTTTTTCTGTTTTGGTATCGTTGTAAAACAACTTTTCAGTTTCGCCGGTGTTCAAAGGTGATATGTCTATTGTCGAATTTGCGTCATTGCCTGTAGCACTTTTCCATCCGTTATAATCGTAATAATTTGATTCGTTTTTAAAAATTCCGGAACTATTATAATGATTGATATAAGTATTGTAATTCAAAGCTGTATTGGCACTGTTGCGTTTGACCATTAACTGATTAGGTTCGTAATCATCTTCATCAAGTGCATAAAAAATATTATTATGAACAGAATTATTTCCATGATCCAAATTTAGTAAAATGCTATACCGGCTATCCAGGACTGTATTGTTTTTAACTTCTGCACCGGAATTGTCATGCAGATAAATTCCTGCATCGGAGCAATAAGCTACGGTATTATTTTCGACTGTTACATCTTCAGCCCTTTCATCAATATAGATTCCCTCGCCAAAGGCCCGGCTTCCTGAAGTCCCAACTTTATTTCCCGTAACATTCACCACGATGTTATTTCGTACTATAGTGCCATGAGGTCCGGGTTCTGATGCATAACTGGTGTAAATACCACCTCCGTCGCCCTTGAGTAAACAAGCATTATTAATGAAATTATATTCGATTCTATTGTTTGAACGTGCAAAATAAATTCCATTGTAACCGGCATTTATTATACGGTTATACCGGATGAGGTTATTTCCTTCATTTCCAGCAATAAAAGCAGCACCTCCTAAATTATATCTGCCAACTCCGGATTTACCAAGGTTTTCAAACAAACCGGAATCTGATATTTGATTATCAGTGATAGTTGAGTATGACATCATTACAGAGACACCATAATGATTTGCTCCAGTGATTATATTATTTTTTATTGTGTTATGTACTGAGTTTGAAATATCATAGATCCCATATTCATCCGGGTATGAAATATAATTGTTTTCTATTGTCAGATAATCACATGATTTTACCTCTATACTTTTTTGAGACTGTTGTAATATCTCCAGATTACGGATAGTGATATAATTCTTTGAATCAGCATAAATACCATTTTCAAAAACCGATCCCCTGACTGTATGGGTTGCAGGCGATTCACCCCCGGGGGTCCATAAATAGACCGTATTGGATGAAGCATCGTAATACCACTCACCAGGCTGGTCAAGAAATTCCAGCTTGTTCATAAGAATAAAACCTTCACCTGTACCCAGATCTTTATGAGGAGGAGCATCCAGTGTTAATGTGGTTGAACTTGACGAAGATACTATTTGAGTAGGAGTATGATATACTCCTGTTCTTCCAAACCAGGAGGCCCCGGCATAATTAATGCCTCCATCAAGATTATTACTGGAAAACTCAATTGAACTCCTGACGGATCCAACATAAAAATAACCGCTGTTGGGATGTCGGGCAATTCTTATACGTGTATTATCTATAAATAGCTGATTGATGTCCTTGTTGAAAGTTGCCTTATATATATTACCGGAATGTCTGGTCCAGCCTGTTATTACTTCAGAACCATAAATTTTCGGTTTTTGCCCAGATCCGTATGCTCCGTAAATTATTGGATTTCCGGCTGTTCCTGAAGAATTAACTATAATGGTACCACTCCATTCATCACCACTGTTAAATAAAATCTGATCCCCGGGATTAAATTTGTAACTATTTATTTTTGCTAATGATTTCCATGATTCTCCCGGACTGGTACCTGAATTG
>JAAYJR010000342.1 GCA_012522835.1 Bacteroidales bacterium | reverse complement strand
TCGTTCGTTAAAATTTTATAATTGTTTGAAAATAAACTAAATTAAAGATTTAAAAACCCCGGATTAATTCAGTAAATCCATCTGATATATAAAAATATATATTTACCTGTAGAAGTAAAAGAAATCCTGACGCTCAAGAAAAGGGAGTGATTATAAAAAATATTAATATATTTAACAAAAAAGAGAGAAAACAAAACCAACTGGGGCTGATATGTTATTCGGAAGGTTCAGATTTGATATTTTTGAAAGATAAAATTGGCTTAAAAAATTATATTGAAACAGATAAATAACAGTTATTAATTTCTTTTTTTTTACCTTAACCAACTAAAAATGATAATTATATAAATTAAAATAGTTAAGTATGAATAAATCAAGGCGTTCGTTTGTAAAGAAATCAGTTATTGGTATTACAGGGCTGACAATTGGAGGTATAGGAATGAGTTCAATATCCTGTTCAGGCAAACCTTCCCTGAAGTTTGGCCTGGTAACTTACCAGTGGGGCAAAGACTGGGATCTTCCAACGTTGATCTCTAATTGTGAAAAAACAGGACTGCAAGCGGTTGAATTACGCACTGAGCATGCCCATGGGGTTGAAACAAGTTTGAATCAGGCAGAGAGGAAAGAGGTCAGGAAGCGATTTGCAGATAGTCCGGTTACCTGTGTCGGATATGGGTCTAATTTTGAGTATCACAGTCCTGATACATCAAAACTTCAGTGGAATATTGACCAGACAAAAGAATATGTCATGCTTTGCAAAGATATTGGAGCTACGGGACTTAAAGTTAAGCCCAATTCACTGCCCCCGGATGTACCTAAAGAAAAGACGATAGCACAAATTGCTGCCTCACTGAATGAGGTTGGCAGATTTGCAAAGGATTACGGACAATTAATCAGGGTGGAGGCGCATGGAAGGTTTACTTCAGAGCTGCCTAATATGAAGGCTATTTTTGACCAGGTAACCGAAGAAAATGTTAAGATTTGCTGGAACAGTAATGTAGTAGACCTCAATCCTCCGGGAATAGAAGGTAACTTTAATATGGTAAAACAGTGGATAGGGGATACAGTTCATGTCAGGGAATTAACTGCGGGGGACTATCCGTATGAAAAGTTATTTCAAATGTTGACAGAAATAAAATTTAAAGGGTTTATCCTTCTGGAAGCAAGCTCTGATCCTGCCGACAGAATTGTAGCCCTAAAAGAGCAGGTGGCAGCTTTTAAGGAATTGTCTTCCATTGTGAAGTAGCAATTACCAGGATTTTATTCACTTAAAATATTAAGCTGATGGTATTAATAATTTGTCTTTTATCTCTGTTTTTATCTTGCCCGGAGGTAATTCCGGCAGGTGGTGACGAGTTTCCTTACCCTGTAGAAAAAATTTATGATACAGATGAGTACAGCGCTTTTACTGACCTGATTCGTTTCAATAATTCATTTTATTGTTCTTTTCGTGTTGGCTCTGACCATGCGGGGGGGAAGAATGGAAAAGTGCGGATCATTCGCTCTGTGGATGGACAAACCTGGGAAAATGTTGTTTTATTGGAAAAGGAAGGAATTGACCTCCGTGATCCCAAATTATCAGTTACACCTGATAACAAGCTGATGGTTATTATGGGAGGCTCTGTTTATGAAAACAGAAAATTACTGGCACGAAAACCGCATGTCTCTTTTTCAGACCAGTCAGGACTTAATTTTTCTGATCCTCAGAGGGTGAAGTTTGCTTATGGAGCAGGATCTGAATTCAGTTGGTTGTGGCGTGTAACATGGAATGGAAATGTTGGTTATACGATCGACTATCAGATTGATGATGAGAAAGAATGGAAAATCTTTTTGATGAAGACCACCGATGGTATGACCTTTGAAAATGTTGTTCAGCTGGAGGTTGACGGAAAACCTAATGAAGCTACTGTAAGGTTTGATAAAAAAGATAATATCCGGGTGTTGATAAGGAGAGAGGGTGGGGATAAGACCGGAGTTCTTGCCAGTAGTCAATATCCCTATGAAAAGTGGAGCTATGAGAAGCTTGATTTCAGGTTGGGAGGCCCTAATTTTATATTTGCCGGTAACGATAAATTAGTAATTGGTACCAGGAAATATCAGGATAAAGTTCAGACTCATCTGCTGGTGACTAATCTGACAGGCGACGTAAAAAAGGAGATCATTCTTCCCAGCGGCGGCGATACAAGTTACCCGGGTATGCTAATACATAAAAACAAATTATGTGTTTCCTACTATTCAAGCCATGAAGGAAATTCGTCTATATACTTTACACGCATTCCTCTTCGTGATTTAAAATAGTTCATCTGTTTTTTTGGTGAATGAGTTAACTGAATCAGTAAAATTTAAAATTATGGCCGATAAATTAGCTGTTTTCGGGGGACCTCAGGCAATTACTGTAAATGAAGCCGATGCTTTCGAATGGCCAATCTTTGAAAAAGAAGATCTGGAGACAGTAAAGATTGTGATGTCAGAAAGTGATTACAAGTTTTATGAGGAAGCTTATTACCTCGAAAAAGAGATTAAAAAATTTTTTGAAATTGATTATGCATTGCCGGTAGTAAACGGAACGGCAGCCCTGCATTCAGCTCTGTTTGCCCTGGGAATAGGATATGGTGATGAAGTAATCGTTCCGTCATATACATACTGGGCAACCGTAATGCCTGTATTGGCATGTAACGGAACTCCCGTTTTTGCTGAATCTGATCCCGGAACCCTCAATATTGACCCTGAGGATATAGAACGTAGGATAACTCCGAAAACAAAGGCCATTATTGTGGTTCATTTGTGCGGTCTTCCCTGTGAGATGGATAATATAATGGAAATTGCCGGCAAGCATAGCTTAAAGGTAATAGAAGACTGTGCTCACTGTATTGATTCAGAATACAGAGGTAAAATAACAGGTACTATTGGAGATATCGGATGCTTTAGTTATCAGGCTACAAAGCTGTTACCGGGTATTGAGGGAGGTATGTTTATAACCAGTAACAGGGAATATTACGAAAGGGCAGTTGCACTGGGCCATTATGAGAGGTTACCCGGATTACCCTCTGATTCAGAATACAAAAAATATCAGCATACTTGTTTTGGATTTAAATATCGGATTAATCCTTTGTCAGCTGCAATTATTCGCGTTCAGTTCCATAAATATGAAAGGATCAACAGGCAGAGGATTGAAAATCTGCAATATCTGGAAAAAGAGCTGGAAAATATCAAAGGTATTGAGGTGATCAGGACCCCTGCTTATATGAAACGTAATTATTATTGTTTTAGATTGAAATATAAACGCGAAGAGCTCGGCGGACTGGAAATTGATAAATTTATTGCTGCACTTCAGGCTGAAGGATTGGAAACAGGAAGGGAAAGATATGTTCTGATGCATAAACAACCTGTTTTTAATGAACGCAACTCTCTTTTTCCATGGTCTTATAATACTGAAAAGATGCCTGGGAAAACTAATCTGCCTGTAACTGAAAATTTGTATGAAACCATTTTAACAATGCCAACATTTACCCGGGCCTCGAAAAATCTGGTCAATCAGTATATTGAAGGAATAAAAAAGGTGGTGGCAAATGCAGAGGAGTTGAAAAATTTTGAAGAACTGAATATAAAGGATATTCCTGATATGGACTGGTCAGGTTTTGATCATCCGGTTTTACGATAAATATATTTTTCATTAATTTTTTAGATGGAGTTAAAATTCTATGAATATAAGAAGAACAGGTTATTCATTATTAATCACTTTTTTTGTCATTATTAGCAG
>JAAYJR010000455.1 GCA_012522835.1 Bacteroidales bacterium | reverse complement strand
TCATTGTTAACGGTGTAATAACGGGAATGATATACGGTGTGGTTGCCTTGGGCTTTGCGCTTGTTTATAATACTACCCGCATTTTCCATATCGCCTATGCTGCCATATATATGGTTGCTCCCTATTTACTGATGTTCCTGTTTAAAGGTGTAGGAATACCGTTGCTGTTCAGCGTAATTCTGGCAATGTCTGGAACTGTCGTTATTGGTATGGCTGTCGAATTACTGGTTTATACTCCCTTGATAAGACACAAAAGTTCATCCAGTGTTATTATGGTGAGTTCCATAGGTGCAATGATTATCATAATAAACGTGGTTGCGCTTTTTGCCGGAAATGAAACTAAGGTAATCAATACCGAAATCGCAAAAAGCCTCAAAATTGGACAGGTACTTATTACCTATACGCAACTTATACAGTTTGTATCTTCACTATTATTATTCATTGCTTTCTTTGCTTTCTTGAAATTTTCCAGATTTGGAATACAAACCCGCGCATACCGCGACGATGCCACTCTATCGGCTGTTCTGGGATTAAACACACTTCGTTTGAGAAGAATTCTATATATACTGAGTTCACTATTCGCCGGAATCGGAAGTTGTCTGATTGCCTGGGATGTGGGGATGGATCCATATGTGGGCATGCCTATGCTTCTAAATGCAATGGTTGCCCTGATTATTGGTGGTATAGGCAGGTTTGAAGCGCCTGTCCTTGGAGGTGTTCTGATTGGTATTTTGCAGGCATTGGTTGTATATTTCACGTCGGCCCGCTGGCAGGATGCAGTTACCTTTACGCTATTAATTATTTTTTTGTTGTTCAGGCCTCAGGGAATCCTAGGTGAAAAAATAAGGAGGGTTTAGTATGGAATATGTAATTCATCTGATCATTCTTATTAATATTTATATAATCCTTACTACCAGCTCCAACCTCCTGGTGGGTTTAACCAACCTGCTTTCTCTGGGTCAAGCTGCTTTGTATGGTATAGGAGCTTATCTTTCCGTTTTAGCTTTAATGGTGTTTCACTGGCCACTGATCCCTACCCTTCTGTTTTCAATGATCATTACGAGCCTGCTAAGTCTTCTCCTTGCATGGCCGTCATTGAGACTGAAAGGTGATTATTTTGTTCTTGCAACATTGGGTTTTCAGTTAATCGTTTTTACCATTCTTTACAATTGGGTTTCTGTTACGCGCGGACCTTATGGCATTCCGGGAATCCCTGCTCCTAAATTGTTAAACAATATTGAAATTTCGGGTTTATGGGCGTTCTTTGTGTTGAGTTTGGTACTCGTAGTCGTTGTCGTATTCCTTTTTCACAACCTCATACATTCTCCTTTTGGAAGAGCGCTAAAGGGAATTCGTGACGATGAACTTTCCATGCAGGCATTGGGTAAAAATGTTACTGCACTTAAAATTCAGGCATTTGTTATATCCAGTGCATTTATTGCCATTTCAGGATTTCTTTATGCGACCTATGTATCCTATATTGACCCGACAAGCTTCAACCTGGATGAATCCATTTTTATTCTTTCGGCACTTATAGTAGGAGGATTGGGCAATATTCGTGGACCGGTAATCGGTGCATTAGTAGTTATCTTGCTGCCAGAAGCTTTACGCTTCATAGGGCTACCCGACAGTGTTGCTGCTAATATGCGACAGATTATCTACGGGCTGGCACTTATTGTGTTAATGCGATTTCGTCCCCAGGGAATTGCGGGTAATTATTCAATCAAGTAAGATGGGAGATATTTTAACTATACAATCTCTCTCCAAAGGTTTCAGCCGACAGGTAAAAAATTCCGCCGGTGAAGATGTTGATGAACAATATTGGGTTATTCGCCAGTTATTTTTAAATGTTCCCCAGGGCAAGGTGATAGCCCTGATTGGCGGGAACGGAGCAGGTAAAACTACTCTTTTTAATATTATTTCAGGATTTATTAAGTCGAATTCCGGAAGCATATCATTCAAACCTGATGGAAAAAATATTGAAACATTGGGAATGCCTCCCCACCTAATCACAAGAGCAGGTATCGGACGCATGTTCCAGGATAATCATATTTTTAGTGAAATGAGTGTCCTGGATAATATGCTGGTTGCGGATTCGGCATATCTGGCAGAAAGACCTTTCAGATCACTTCTGTTCCGAAATAAAGCCCGGAAAGAAGAAAACTGCAAGCTGGCTAAAGCCAAGGAAATTTTTGAAAAGGTTTTAGGCTTTGATAATCCTTTCTGGGAAAAAAGGGAACTGCCGGCTGGGAACCTGTCTTACGGTCAACAACGTTTATTAGGCCTCGCAAGATTGTTTATGCGTAATTACAAGTTATTGTTACTTGATGAACCTACAGCTGGGGTGAATCCGGAAGTAATTGAACAAATTAAGCAATTAATACTTAATTTTATCAAGAATAATCAGACTGTATTGCTGATTGAACATAACCTGGAGGTAGTGAAGGATATTGCCGATTTTTGTTGTTATATGGAAAATGGCAGGATTGCTTTGATGGGCACACCAGAGGATGTAATC
>JAAYJR010000423.1 GCA_012522835.1 Bacteroidales bacterium | reverse complement strand
TAAATGACAATCGCGCTCTTATTCCGCGTATCATTGTCGGACTGGTATTTTTATCCGAAGGCATTCAGAAATTCCTCTATCCTGAAATTGTGGGCGTTGGCCGTTTTGAAAAAATTGGTTTCGAAAACCCGGAGTTTTGGGCGTATTTTGTAGCGTCTTTCGAGGTGGTATGCGGAGCATTGGTTTTGACTGGACTGCTAACCCGCGTGGCAGTTATCCCGCTGCTGACAATAATGGCAACTGCTCTTATAAGTACGAAAATCCCGATTTTACTGAATGAAGGCTTCTGGTTTATGGCTCATGCTGCCCGCACTGATTTTGCCATGACCATGTTACTTATTTATCTGCTGATATATGGGGCAGGGAAGTGGTCGGGCGATAAATTTATTTAATATCCCTTAATCTTTCAACATACACTTCAAAATCTTCCTCACCAAAAAGAACAAACCTGATATGCCGGACATATTTCAAATCAGGAATAACTTCAAGTATTGTCTGCAGGGTGATATCTGTTGCTGCTTCAAAAGGATATCCAAAAATACCGGTTGAGATAGCCGGAAATGCGATTGAATCAATTTGTTTTTCGTCGGCAAGCCGCAGTGAATTCCGGTAACAGTCGGCCAGCAGAATGTTCTCGGGTTTATCATTGCCGTAAACAGGGCCCAGACAATGAATAACATATTTATTGGGAAGATTATGAGCTCCTGAAATAATTGCCTGTCCTGGTTCTATAGGCGCCAAAGGCCGGCACTCTTCAGCCAGTCCGGGGCCTGCAGCCCGGTGGATTGCCCCGGCTACACCACCTCCCGGCATCAGTTGTGCATTTGCTGCATTTACAATTGCCGTCATATCAGGTTGACTGGCTATGTCACCATGAACGGCTTCCAGTATAACTTCTCCTACCTCTTTCTTCATGGTATTTATATTTAAATTTTTATTCTATTCACTTCAAAGATATAAAACTGTAAGGTTTGGATCAAGATATCCAGGTTAATAATTTTTCCTTTATTCAATAAATCACTTGAATAATTGATTTCAATAAGTATCTTTGTCTTAAGTTAAAAAGACAATATAGTGAAAGGCAGGGAATTTAAAGATGCTATGTACGAAGGGTTGGCAAAATTAATGAGGGCTATTGCCAATCCTGCACGTCTCGAAATTATCGAGATGCTTTCGCAGGGTGAAAAAAGTGTGGAAGGAGTTGTGGAGGCCACCAGCCTCACTGTAGCTAATGCCTCGCAGCATCTGCAGGTTTTAAAAAACAACAACATTGTAAAATCCCGGAAAGAAGGCCATTACGTTTTTTATTCGCTCATAAACAATGAATTCATGGGACTTTATCAGCATATTACAAAATATGCAGTCAGCGAAATTGCAGAATTAGAAAAAACACTGAACCGGCAGCGCGATGATAATCATGCATTGAATTCAGTAAGTCTGGATGAACTGGAAAGAATGATTAACGATAAAAATGTGCTGTTGATGGATGTCCGCCCTTCTGTTGAATATGAATTCGGACACATAACAGGAGCCATTTCGGTACCTATGAGTGACCTGTTGTGCTGTTTAAAGGATTTTTCAAAAGATCGGGAAATTATCGCTTATTGTCGCGGACCGTTTTGCGTACTGGCCGATGAGGCCGTGAAAATTCTTTCTGAAAACGGGTACAAAGTAAGACGTCTCGATGAAGGGTACCCGGAATGGAAAATGAGACATCTGCATGAATCCAATTAAATTTTGTAAAGTCAATATGATCAACTTTTTGTTTGGGTGTTTTTAAATACATTTTTCGTTAATTTATTAAAACCAGTTCATCTCAAAGGGAGTAACCGTATCTGTTATAACCTTACAACTGGCAGTGGGAATTTAAAGGTTGAAAATTATGGAAAAACCCATTTATCTTGATTACAATGCTACCACTCCCGTTTCCCCGGAAGTGGTTGAAGAAATGCTTCCTTATATTCATTCGCATTTTGGAAATCCTTCCAGCAGTTATGCATTTGGAAGACATAACAAAGAGGCTATTGAAAATGCACGGATGCAGGTGGCAAATCTTATCGGTTCGTTACCGGAAGAGATTATATTCACCAGTGGTGGAACAGAATCGAATAACCATTCCATCAGGGGATCTGCTTTCGCTAACGCCCAAAATGGAAAACATATCGTAACCTCTGCGGTAGAACATCCGGCTGTAACTGAGGTTTGCAGATACCTGGAAAAGCAGGGATTTGAAATAACCTCTCTTCCGGTTGATTCCTTCGGGAGAGTAAATCCGGCAGATGTTGAAAAAGCACTACGACCTGATACCGTGCTGCTTACCATAATGCATGCCAATAATGAAACAGGTACCATTCAGCCTATAAAAGAAATTGGAGAAATTGCCAAAAAGCATGGTGTACTTTTTCATTCCGATGCGGCACAATCGGTGGGTAAAATTAAAGTCGACGTAAATGAAAGGGGTGTTGATTTACTTTCCATTGCCGGTCATAAGTTGTATGCCCCCAAAGGCATTGGTGCTCTGTATATCCGCAGAGGTGTAACGATTGAAAATTTGATTTTCGGAGCCGGTCAGGAGAGTGGACAGCGGCCCGGAACGGAAAATGTACCCTTCATTGTTGCACTGGGGAAAGCCTGTGAGCTGGCTAAAGAAAATTTTGAAATCAGCAACCGGCAAATGTTTCAGATGAGGCAAAGATTACTTGAAGGTTTGAAAGAGAAAATACAATCCGGGATAAAGCTCAATGCCGACTTGAATAACTGCCTTCCTAATACCTTGAGCATTGCATTTGAGGGAGTGGAAGCGCATACGCTGGCTTCAATTGTCAACGAGCAGGTAAGTTTTTCCACAGGCTCAGCCTGCCATGCCGGTTCTGCTGAAGTATCACCGGTTTTAAGAGCCATGAACACAGACCGAAAAACAGCAGCCGGCACGGTGCGGTTTTCAACGGGAAAATTCACAACAACGGAAGAAATTGACTATGCAGTAGAAGTAATTTCAACTGCTGTAAATCAATTACATAATTTGATTTAATAAAAATTATTCTATAAATTTTAAAAAAGAACATAATGCAAAAAATTTTGATTTTAATTAACGACGGGCCCTACGGAACAGAGAAAGCTTATAACGGACTACGTTTGGCAAATCAGTTGAACAAAGCCCACGAAGATGTGGAGGTGCGGATCTTTTTAATGGCCGATGCAGCTTCCTGCGCAGTGGCCGGGCAAACTACACCCAACGGATATTATAACATCGAACGAATGCTTAAATACTCCATCAGTAAAGGCGCCAAAGTAAAAATCTGTGGCTCGTGTGCTGATGCCAGGGGATTGAAAAATGCTGAGCTCATAAAAGGTACAGAGATCAGCACCATGGCCGAATTAACCGAATGGGTCGTCGACAG
>JAAYJR010000355.1 GCA_012522835.1 Bacteroidales bacterium | reverse complement strand
TTTATGAATTTCGACGAATTATTAGAAAAATACCGGGAGCTTTAAAAAGAAAACAGATTACTGAAGGATATGTAAAACTCACTCAAAATCCGCAGCAAACTCTCGTTTTGTAAATATTGATGTCTTTAGTAAATTTGCTGTAAACAGTTTGGATAATGGAGTATCTTTTGGGATCGAGCCAATAGCTGTTACTTGAGAACTTAGTGTCATCTAAAAAATTCGAAAATTATTTTTACCAATTTTGATTCAAAATCCAAAATTGTAAATTCACCTTTATGATTTTATTCATACATGATTTTTCTTATATTTGACATGAAGAAAACAAAAGCATAATGAGAACAATACAATTGCAAATACCGGACGATGTTGATTTAAAAGATTTCGAATTTTCAATGATTGTAGCTTCCAAATTATATGAAGACGGAAAATTATCTTCAGGGCAGGCCGCTCAGTTGGCCGGTTTATCCAAAAAGGCTTTTATTGAATTATTGGGCCGATATGGAGTTTCGGTTTTTAGTACATCGGTATCCGATTTACATTCAGATATAGCCAATGCCTGATACCAGCATCGTGATTTCAGATACAAGCAGTTTGATTCTTTTTCATAAAATAGGAGAACTTGAGCTGCTTCGGAAGCTTTACAACAGGGTAATTATCACTCCGGAAATTCAGACAGAATTTCAGGAACAGTTGCCTAATTGGATCAAAATAGAAAGCGTTCAAGATAAAAAATACCAGGAGTTTCTTGAAACCCAGGTCGATTGGGGCGAGGCAAGTGCAATTGCCCTGGCAAAAGAAATTGAAAATGCATTACTTTTACTGGATGATTTGAAGGCCAGAAAATTAGCCGGTAAGCTGAACTTGAAATTTACTGGAACACTTGGCGTGATCAATAAAGCAAGGCAATTGGGAATAGTACATAAAATAAAGCCTCTAATAGACAAACTTCTTTTAACTAATTTTCGCATTTCCGAAAATATTGTAAATGAGCTGCTGAGATTAAACAGTGAACTTGGTGATTAGTTACTCTAATAAATTAAATTTAAAGACTATTCCCTTTACAATCCGCTGTTTGGTTTTCAAATTTTTGAATAAGTTTGGTTTAATTGCATATTGCTGTGAAAACAATATTTTTGTATCTTAAGTTACAGAATAAAACAACCATGGAAGCACTTACAATACATCCACAAAATGATGAACAATTAGAGGCTATCAAATCCGTATTAAAAGCACTGAAAATTCCTTTTTATAAAAATCCTTACAAACCTGAATACTTAAAAAAAATTCAAGAATCTGAAAAACATCAGAAAGGTGCAGTTATCTTAAAATGCGAAGAAGATATTGGCAATTATTTTAAAGATATTGAATCAGATGTACAAGATTAAAATTTTATGTAAATTTGCATTCATGTTGCAAAATTACATAAAATGTACATTAGACGCCATATAACTTTACTATTAAAAGACAGATTACAAAAATTTCCTATTCTGACTTTAACCGGGCCACGACAATCCGGAAAGTGGATATTTCAGTCATACTGCCCCCTAAATCTGGCATATTGACCCCTTCTGCAAACTTATAAATTAAGCCGGCAACACCCTTCCCCGGACGGTTAAAGGATTCGGTTTCCTTTTGGTTTTTCGACGAAATTCAACTCACCGACAAATGGGAAAGCTTTATCCGTTTCAGGCTCGACGAAGAATATTTTTACTGACAACTTTTCACCTTTTTTTAGTGGATCTTTGCCTTATGACTAATTTTGGAAAAATATGGAATATGATTCCATAAAATTCCATTTATTTGCAACATTTCATTTTATTTCATCTGTTTAAAATTCATCTGTTTAAAATTTTGTAATTATTTGTAATTAAGCTAATTAAAAATTTAAGAACATATGGAACCGTTCGTTCCTCACTCTCACATAAATTTTAATCATTCTTTTTTGTGAATTTTAAATGATGAAAATTCATGTTCGTTTCATATGCGCATAAAATACCATCTAATAATATAGCAGTCCTAAGAACAAATCAAGCTGTTCTCTGATCATACTTAAATATAGCATCACCTAAATTACATAGCGATTTCAAATAATTTTTTATGTAACTTTGTGATAAAATGAAATATGATGGAAACAATACAGATTGAAATCAGAAACAAAAACGCATTATCAATTCTCAGAGGGCTTGAAAAAGCAAAAATTATAAAACTTATAAAAATTAAAAGCAAAGAAGAAAATTCCCCTATTCAACATAAAGGCGCTTTCACACGGGAAAAGGCAATGGAATTAGTAAAACATTTGGAAAAATCAAGAGAAGAATGGGACGAAAGAGCTATTTAGTTGATACCAATATTACCATTTATTACTTTGGCTTATTATTGTCAAAAAAATCGGAAACCTTCCTGGATGATATATTAAAAAATAAATACTACATATCTGTGGTAAACCGGATAGAACTTCTAGGAAATAAAGGCATTAGTCAAAAAGAACAAAATGCTTTAGATTCATTTATAAACAATGCTATTGTATTTAATCTGGACGAAGAAATCATTTTGGAAACAATTAATATTCGGAAAAAATATGCTATTAAACTACCGGATGCCATTATTGCAGCAACCTGCCTTTTGAATAATTGCCAGTTAATAACCAATAACACAAAAGATTTTGCCAAAATTGAAGGTTTAAGTACACTTAAGGCAACATTGTCAGAATAGTATTAACAACTTCTGAATCGATATTGTTTACATTAACAATTCCCTTATATTGAGATAAATTAATATTTTTGCAATACCCAATAAATTACTATACTATGAATGCCAAAGAACATGCAATGAATTTAAGATTTATTCTGAAGAAACTGTTTCTTGTAAAGAAAATGCAAAAAATTTTTTAATTCGGGCCGGAATAAACACGAAATCAGGCAAATTAACAAAAGCCTATTCGCATAAAAATTAAAAATAATTAATCTATCCTAGAAGATTAATTGAATCAAAACACACAATTAACCATATCCAAATAGCTATCAGAAATCCTAATTGTATTAAAGGATATTTCATACCAAGGGATTTAGATAATAGTTATCCAAAACCATAAATAAAAAGTTGATCTGTCAGAAATCCATTAATGCAAAATAGAAAGTCGACAATCGGATGCACGAAACCGGATTATCCTTTCATATTTAATTCATTAAGGAAAATTATATAGCTGAAATAAAAAAAAAGGCAAGAGTTAGAGCAAGAGTTAGGGCAAGAGTTAGGGCAAGAGTTAAAAGGAAAAACAATGTTTTCAATCATAATGGAAAAATTGGAAACAGGACCACTATATAATCATTCTTTCACTTTAATTTTTATCCGATAATTTAATCCATCATTTTAATTATAAAGGTATGATACACGATTCTGTCAATAATTGCTGCGGAATTGCTGAACAGTAATCGCAACACTTAGTTTTTAACAGCGTTTTTAATAAATTTGATGAAAATTTTCAGACATGGAAACAACCATAAGAATTAATACCGATTCAATTCCACCCGATTTTGTTGAAGGAATAAAAAAACTATTTCCCCATACAATGGTGGAAATTAGCATCTAACCTGCAGATTCAACCGAATATATTCTGAGTAATCCGGAATACATAAAGGTTTTACAGGAAAGAATAGAAAAATATAAAGCTAAAAAGCAGGTGATCTCCTTAAAGGCCGACGAATTGATATGAGAAGTATTGAATTTGTCCCCGATGCTTTTTACGAATACCAGCGCTGGATTGAAACTGATCGGAGAATAGAACTAAAAATCGGAGATTTAATCCGTGATATTTTAAGGAATCCTTTTTTTATTTTTATTTTAAAATCATACCCTGTGAATATGGATACTATATTACTGAATTACCAATAATCCGGAGATTTGTCATGGGAAACCAACTATAAGGAACACATGAACTTTACCTGCCGCAGCAGTGTTTGTATTTTTTGCCGCTGCCGCAGGGACAGGGATCATTTCGTCCCGGTTTTTTGACATTGCCTCTCCACTGTTCATTAAATTCTTCCTGCGAAACAGAAATGCCGGCTTTACGGGCATTCGGGCCTAATACAATTTCAGGCGGCGTTTGTGTCAGATGTGGTCTTTCATACTTATGATAAACGGCATGCGATGAGTTGCCTTTCATAATCCAGCGGGGCAAACGGTTCATCCAGTCCATAATGATCGAAATATTACCCTTTAACTGGTCTATAGTCATTTCCTGATGGTTTAATGATGTCTGGATAAGAGAGTACGGATCGCGGTCATTATTTATTAACATCCATAATTGCGAGATCCTCCATAATGCATCCTCTTCGTTACCCAATGTTTCTGTCAGCAGACGGTGAACTTCCCGGGTGGCCTCATTTTCCGGGGGAACGGGATTCTCTGCATGTGAGGCAGCCAGTACTTCCTCAAGAGTGAATGTGGCTTGTTTGACAAAATGCCGGCTGTTTATTTCTTCTAAAAGACTATCGTTTTTTTCCAGGAACGGGGAGACGAACTGTAAATTATTTTTTTCCTCCCGGATACACCTGTTTTGCAGAAGGAAAGAATCGTCAATAGTATTAAAAATTTTTTCTGATGTTAATTGCGGCTCAAATGAACTGCAAAGAGCAAAAAGATCATCTGGTGAAAGAATTCCGTATATATTGAGCAATCCCAGTATAATTTTCTCAAACCTGACCTTTCCCGCATCCGGATCAAGGTTTTCTATGTATTTGTCCGCTACCGGTTTTAATGCCTCCGCCAGATCAGGATAAATGAATTGAAAATCAGTGCCTTCTGATTTTACATGGTCGGTAAGGCCGATTTGTGTAATGCAGTTCCAGGTCAATCCATAGCGGTAGGGCATTGCGTGGTCTTTGTCATGTACCATCTTTTGCAGGTCAAGCAACTCTTCGTAAGGGATATGTCGTAATATGACCAATGGCTCTGTAAGTATCGTATCGGCCATTCGCCGGGCTATGACTGCTTTTTTTTTATTCTGGTTGAGACGTATATTCAGGTGCCGGGCATTTTCAAGGATCATCTTTTTGGTGTCCTGCATTAACATCTCATAAAGAGTGAAACTATAAGGTACTAACATGCTGGTTTTATTTTTTCTGATAAAAATAGAAAAATTATGACAAATTATTTTATTCTGATTGGGAGGTCAAAACGGTTATCTTATATTCTTCATAATTTTTCTGATTGTTTAATTTGACTAATTTTAAATTGTCCGATTTTCAGGGAAGGCAACAAAATGACAGGGAGGCTGGGAACAGCTGCAGTATCACTCAGCGGATTAAAAAATATTCTGTTTTTTTGCGGCTTAATTTCCTGAGCATATTATTTTTGCAGTATATTTTGAAGTAATTTTTAATATTTTCTCCAGCTTTCACTAAAGCAGATATTGATAAAAATAAGGAAGCATGTGCTGAAATGTCTTTGTGCAGAATTCTATAAATAACTGTTTTTATGAAGAGACATTATCT
>JAAYJR010000105.1 GCA_012522835.1 Bacteroidales bacterium | reverse complement strand
TGTTTTGCTTTATTTGATCCGGTAATGTATCGTATCGTTTGATAATCATATCCACGTTTTTGACATTTTCAAGCCTCCCGGAGAAAATAAAATCTCTTCTTTCACCATAGGGAAGTATTCTTTCCGGAATATATGCAATGGGATTATAAATCTTTATTGCATTTTTCCCCGGTTCTCCTACTGTGTATAAAAGTCCGGCTTTTCTTTTTATTCTTGTTTCAAAACGGTCAAAAACCCCCCTGAAGTATTTTCCGATGCGAAATTTTGACATTGATAACGGATTGGCATTTCCGTGAAAGATATGAACAAAAGGTACTGTGAATAATGATGCTGCAAAGGAGGCTTCGGGAGTATGTGAAATAATCAGATCAAAATTTTCTCGTTTCCTGATCATAAAGCATATTACCCTGAACAAATACAGTAATCTGATCGGGATAATTTTTTGCTGATGGTAAACAGCGGATAAGGTCAGGTATGTCAGGTCATACTCTTTTTCAAGAAAAGGGTGCAGATTTTTTATGAAACTGGCCTGTCCTCCAAATCCGGAATCTTTGTCCCGGTCGTTAAGAATCAAAACTTTCAGTTTCATGGATTCAAAATAAAAAATTTATTCCCGTGCTGTTATCCAATCTTAGGATTTCTCATAAGATATAAAATGTATCAGAACATTATTAATTGATGAAACAGTTTTATTCAGAATCAAAATGTTTTAAAATTACTTTGATTTTTTCTCGTTCGGACAGGTTATGTGTCAGCAGTAAACCTTTATTCTGACGGTACATTAATCTTTGAATGCTTGTTTTGTAAATTACTTTTGCCGGATTGCCTATTATTACAGAATCATCAGGGAACTGGCCCCGTACAATGCTGCCTATTCCGATTATGCAATTATCTCCTACGGTTGTATTTGGAAGTATGACACAATTGTTTCCGATGAATACATTATTACCGATCTTTATTTTTCCGAAAATGTCTCCATTTTTGATTTCATCGCGAAAACACCATATGGCTCCATCATGAGATATAAACTGAGTACCTCCTGCAATTGCAACATGATTTCCTATTTCCACCAGATAAGGTTCAGAAAACAATAATGTATTCATAAGACAATCGTCGCCTATTTTCATGCCCCTTTTACGCAGGTATTTGATTCTTGCTTCGTTACTGGCAATGTAAAGCCACTTGACATACAGTCGCCGTATTAAATCTCTGATATTCATTTGGGTATAAGGTAGTGCGGAAATGGGCTCATTTTATTCGGGATTCAATCACATCAATAATGAATTTTCCAAACAATGGGGCTGTTTTTGCCGAGAACTCCTGGTTGGGATGTGAATTATCCGTACTCCAGGCATTTTTTTCGGCAAGATAGAGTCCTCCTTCTGTTTCATAACTATAAAAATCCCAGACGAAAATGTTATCTCCTTTTTCATCCCATTCATTAATGATCCAGTTATGAAATTCTTGTGTTCGTATTGCTTCATCTTCTGACATCAGATTTTTGGTATTTACTGCTGGTGTCCAGACTATGAATTTGGTAGAAGGGAATTCATGCATTTTATTTTTAAGGGCATCATACTGCAGCTTATAATTTTCAAGAGACTTTACATCAGAATCTATATCCGGTGATCCGGTATCTTCCTTTATATTGCTGACAGGGTAACAGTGTTTAAAAATAATGACATTGTAATCCCTGGTAAGGATTTCAAGGGTTGGCTCTTCCATATATGGACTTTCCCCTGAATTTTTAACCCAGATATTATAATAATCGTAAGGGTAATTATTCCAGCCGTAAGGTGTGTTTTTTGGAAATATCTTTTCAATGATCCGGTAATCGGTTTTGTTCTTTTTGTTGTAATCATCCACGAATCTCTGTACATCTCCTTTTTTTGTCAGCTTATAAATATATCTGCTGGTTTTTCCGACCCAGATATTATGACCGGTGCTGTGATGCAGGAATATGATCTTTTCCATGTCTGTATTATTTGAACTGCAACTTATTAATAGTAAGATGAAAAAAATGCCTAAAAGCTTTCTCATGATAAAATTAATATCAGGTTTAATTTATTATTGTTTAATATCTCGTGCTGGATTCAACACGGAAGGCTATCTGAATAAGATAGCCTTCTTGTATCCTGTAAGATTTATTATTCAGTTTAGTCTTTAACGCATCTGACAGTCTTACCAGCTTTTTTTAGTGTTGAATTTCTGAACACAGCATCATTATTACCATCAATTCTTCTGTACCATGATGTAGTTGAACCTGCCTGAGTGCTGGTCCACCAATAGGTCAGCATTCCCAATCCATCTGATGCGCCGGTAGCATGAGCTTTGTAGCCGGCAGGCAACGCAGTAAAGCCACTGGTGTTAGTGCCATTTTCTCCTTCTTTCCAGCCACTTGTGTTTTTCATCTTTTTCCCCTGATCAGTACCCCGCCAGTCAGATGCATCTGCTTCAGCCTGGGACATTCCGAGGTGTATTTCCAGGGTTTTAAAATCGTCATTTGTTGGGACACGCCATCCTTCCGGGCATAATTTTTCTGTTTCAACTGCGTACCAGTTATAATATGCTCCATAAGTGTCTTTGTATAAAGCCTCGTCATTCCCGGGCCAGCAGTAGGCAGCCGTTGTAAGAGTGGTCCATTCGGTATTATCGGCAACCAGAGGTATGGAAGTATTATCATTATACTTTGTTGTTTTAAGATTTTCAACCAACCATGTCTGAGTTCCAATTTCTATTGTGTTATACAGATTGCCATCGGCATCTGCCACTTTGGTGGTAAACGTGATTTCTTCACCGTAGGCTGTGCCAGGTCCGTTTGTGGCATAGGCACGGACGTAATATGTTTGTGCCGGCTTTAATCCGGTCAGGTCACTTGCAAAACTGCCTTCTCCCTTGCCATTGGTTGTTTTTGGGTCTGATTCGATGGTCGGGCTTCCTGTAGTATTCCAGCATACACCTTTTTCAATGATTTCACAACCTCCGTCAGTAATAATATTCCCGCCTGATTTTGCAGAGTTGTTTGTGATATCTGTTGCCTCAATGGTACTAAGCTGCGGTGGATCGCCCTTTTTCTTACATCCCTGGACAATCAGCATCGTTGAGATGATGCATAACGTTAAAATAAAATAAATGGAATTTTTCATTTTAGTATTTTTAATGTTTGACATTCTGACCTTCATTCAATATTCTGTAAATATACTTAAAATAAGGAATGTTCATGCAATATGATGATTACGGTTATTAATTTTTTACACATCTGACAAATTTGCCGCCTTTTTTTGATGTATAATGCCTGTATATCCCTGGCTCATTTCCGTCTACTCTTCTGTACCAGGCATAATTCCTGCTATGTTCTGAGCTCCACCAGTAGGTGACACTTCCCAGATCGTTGAAAGCACCTGTAGCAGCGTAGCGGTATCCATAAGGCAGGGCAGAAAAACCGCTGGTGTTAATTCCGTTTTCTCCTTCTTTCCATCCTGTTGTACTTTTTATCCGGCCTCCCTGGTCTGTACCCCGCCAATAGAGACTGTCAATTTGTCTATCTGCCATTTCAAGATATCGTTCCAGAGTTTTAAATTCACTATCCGCGGGCAGATGCCATCCTTCCGGACATAATTTTTCGGTCATGACAGTAAACCAGTTATATAATGCACCCCATTCCGATTTATTGATATCATTTGCGAACCAGCAATAAGCTGGCGTTTCCAGTGTGGTCCATGGATCGTTGTCTTTAACGTTGGGAATGGGAGTGTTATCATTAAATCTGGTTGTTCTGAGATTCTCTGTCATCCATACCTGAGAGCCGATAGTAACTGTATTGTAAAGATTGTCCTGAATGTCCGATATTTTTGTATTAAAGTATAATTCATTTCCGTAGGAAATTCCTGCAGAATTTATTATGTATGCTCTTACATAGTATTTTGTTCCAGGCAATAATCCAGTGATGTTACTGGTAAATTCTTCTGTTCCGGTTCCGTTAACCGTAAAAGGATTCAGCGAGATCCCGGGACCGGGAGTAATGCTCCAGCATACACCTTTCTGGATTATCTCGGCATCACCGTCATCCATGATCCTGCCGCCTGCATGAGCAGTATTCAGAGATACTGAAGAGGGTTGGATTGTGATCACTGTACCCGTAATTACTGGTAAAGTGGTAAAAGTTACTTCATTGCCGAAAGAGATACCCAGTTCATTTGTGGCAAAGGCTCTTGCGAAATAAAGAGTATTTGGTTTCAATCCGGTTATTTTAAAGGAGAAATTTGCATCCTCTTCACCGGATGAGATATATTGTTTTGATAAATCAGGATTTTTAATCGTATCCCAGCATATACCTTTTTCTATAATGGGTAAGCCGCCGTTGTTAGAGATAATACCGCCTACAGTAACAAAAGTGCGTGATATATCAGCAGGTGAATTGGTTGTTACATTTGGTAAATCGGGCTGTTTCTTGCAACCGTGCAATATGAGCAGATAAATGACCAGTAATACCGGATATTTAAAATAAATCATGTTGCGGTAAAATGATTCTTGTTCAAATCCGTTAATCATTTTAGGGTTAGTATTTTTTTATAACGAGTGGTAGCAGCAATTTTCATTCCATTTTTACGGATTTGATAATTAAAATGTTTCACGAAGAAGCTCAGTGGCTTATTTGTTTAAAAACATATGGGCGATGAATACAATTTTATATTATACAATCTGTTGAATATTATTAAATTTTAATCCTTATAATTTTAAAGATGAGTATTATAAACGTGGATTTTTCAAAGTTGTCAAAATGTTAAAAAATGTTAATTTATTGTTAATGCTGACAGACCAATTTGAAAATATCAGTATTCTTGATCCCTTATCGTATTTGCAGGGTTATTACTTTTTATAAATCACCAAACTTTGTTTATGAGGTTTTTTGTTGTTGTGATATTAATTGCCCTTAATTCACTGTTAAAAGCTGCGGATTATTATGTGAGTTCCTCAGGAAATGATTCAAATTCAGGACTTGGTACATCTTCACCCTGGAAAACTATTGACAAAGTCAATTCGGCATTTTCATTATTAAAACCAGGTGACAGGATATTGTTTAAGTGTGGTGATACTTTTTATGGAACGATAAAAATAATAAAATCTGGTACAGCTGGTTCACCTATCACAATCGGATCCTATGGTTCAGGTGAGAAACCTGTGATAACAGGTTTTAAAAGAATAACAAGCTGGAAAAATGAAGGGAATGGTATCTATTCTGCAACCATTACGTCTGAATCTCAGACAAACATGGTATTAATTAATGATAAACAGTACGGGATGGGCAGATGGCCGGATTCCGGATATAG
>JAAYJR010000615.1 GCA_012522835.1 Bacteroidales bacterium | reverse complement strand
GACTTCTTTTTGGCGGCTACCATTTCCTGCATGTAATCCACATAGGGAAAATCAATTGTCCTGCTTCCCGAGCGCAGCGGAAGAACTGTCCTGACCAGGGATTGCCTGTTGTTAAGCCTCAGGTATATCTGATATAGCTCATCGTAATTCCGGGGATTTTCTTCCATTTTGAGGAATCTTGCCCTTTCGAGATCCTGCTCATTGGCTATTGTGTATGACCGTTCCAGAGTAGAGATCTGTTTTGTATCATCAGGTTTCTTACGAAGCTGCTTTACAGCGCTTGAAACAGCAGCATCATAATTACCTCTTTCAAATTGCTTTTTTGAGGAACCGCATCCTGACAGTAGGACCGACAGTGTTAAAATAAGTAATAGATTTCTTTTCATCTGTCTGTGATTTAATTTTAAAGATAAGATAGGCTGTCCCGTTTTACCGGAAATCTGCCCGTTTTACCGGGAACCTGCCCGCTTTACCGGGAACCTGCCCGTTTTACCGGGAACCTGCCCGTTTTACCGGGAACCTGCCACCTTTACATGGTTATTTCATATTGCATTGACTTAAACCAGACCAAATATAAGAAAAACATTAATTGCACGGGCACTGTAAAATGTATTCTTGTTCACAGTTTCAGGTAATCAGATAACAAAGCTGAGCCACAGCGAATATCTGACACGTACGGGTTGTCCTCTCTGGAGCCCGGGAGTCCATTTCGGGGAAGCTGCAATAGCTCTGACTGCTTCATCATCAATAAGCGGATCCACACCTTTTACTACCGTTATGTTGCTGACGGCACCATCGGCTTCTATTATGAAAGTCAGGAATATTCTGCCCTGTATTTTTTTCTCGAGGGCTTCCTGCGGATAATTTGTCCTTCTCTGAACCCATTCACGGAAACGGTTGATATCGCCACCCCTGAAAGACGGCATCACTTCTACCAGGAAGAACGGTTCATCAGTATAAAAACCTCCTGTTCCGTGACCGTCAAATATATCGTCGCCGAATCCGAAACCTTCATATTCCTCTGTGCTTTCACCTGACTGAACTATCAGTTCATCTGTGGATACCGGTGTCTGAACCGAGGGTATTATGGTATCAATCACTTCGGGAGCTACATATCTGACTATTTCCTGCACAGCTTTCGGAACGGACCTTACGGGAGCCGCCGGAGGAGGAGGAACATAGATCTGGTCGGCGGGAGCATCAAGTCTGTCCGTCATCATAACACTGACGTATCTGCTTCCGCCGGCAAAAATCTCATCCTTTGGTGGTTTGGAAAGGAAAGGGATCAGAACTGCGGCGCATGCAATAAGAATGGCAGATATCAGTCCCGTAAGCAAAGCCGAGAAATACCTTTTTCTGATTTTATATGCACCATACTCCCTGTTGCGGCCGGCGAATACAATCTCATCAAAACCCGGTGTATCATCAAAAAATGCCATTCTTTTTATAAAGTGTCCTGCAAAATTACAAAATAGCGGTTTACTGACAAAACGAAGCCGGACCCGGCAGGTATGTTTTATAATGTTGATATTTTATATAAATTTGTGCGGTTCAAGATCAGAACCGGGTCCGGCTGGTCCCTTTCCGCTTGTACCTTTGATCCTGTCTGCAGGATCAGAAGGAAGTTGCCGGAAACAGCATTGCGGACAGAAATCCGGGAAACCGGACGGCAGACCGGGAGTTGGGAACAGTTCTTTTACGGGGATTTAGCTCAGTTGGCTAGAGCGTTTGACTGGCAGTCAAAAGGTCAGGGGTTCGATTCCCCTAATCTCCACATATCACGATTATAGCATGCGGAACCACCTTTCTTATGGGTGGTTTCTTTTTTAATCGCTGTCTGAGGAATTCCAGCAATAGTAAGTTTGTAACCGCACATTATACACGGTACACCCCTGATTTCCAGGTTTTGTTTAACTTTGGTAAACATACTTGTTAGTTGTGTGCAACCTAAAAAGACATCCTACAAAAATTAAATACTATGCTTAAAGACAGATTACAACTTTACAAAGAGATTGAAACCGAAAGAAATTCAAAACTCTTAGTATTTATTACAGGTGATAGACCAAATCTTGAAACACAGATTTCTTCCGAAATGCAAGATTATTTTGTAGACCATCTTGATAAATTTAATTTGCCGGAGAAAATATCTTTATTTCTCTATACTCGAGGTGGAGATACTATGGCAGCATGGAGTTTGACAAACTTGATTAAGCAATTTTGTAAATCTTACGAAGTAATTGTAACAGCAAAAGCTCGTAGTGCTGGTACGTTGATAAGTCTTGGTGCTAATAAAATTATTATGAGCAAACAAGCCACTTTAGGCCCAATAGACCCAAGCTTAAATAGCCCCATGAACCCACAGAATCCAGCGTTTCCACAAAATCCACAAGCAAGAGTACCGGTTAGTGTTGAATCAATAAAGGGATTTTTTGAGTATGCTAAGCAAGAACTGAATATTTCTAATCAAAATGACATGACACGGATATTTAATGTTTTAGCTGACAAAATCCATCCGATTGTTATCGGCAATGTTTTTCGTTCACGTTCACAGATTCAAATGCTAGCTGAGAAATTGCTAAGACAAAATTTTAATGATAAAAAGAAAATAAAAAAAATTGTTTCATTTCTTTGTTCTGATTCAGGCAGCCATGATTATCCGATTTACCGCAGAGAAGCAAGAGATGACTTAGGACTTAATATTGAAACACCATCAATGGATTTTTATAAAAAGATTAAAGCTGTTTATGACAGTATTCATGCTGAATTGGAATTATCAAATAGATATGACCCTAATGTTTTATTAGGTAATAAAAACACCTTAAATTATTCATTTAGAAGGGCTCTCATAGAAAGTATTCATGGTGGTACTGATGTTTTTGTAAGTGAAGGAATAATTACTAAAAAACCAATACCAATTAGCCAACCAGGTTTACCAACTTTGACAAGAACAGCAATCGAAGATCAAAGAATTTTTGAAGGTTGGAAACATGAAAATTAAGTATTAACTTTGTGACACTTATGATGATGGAAAACTTAAATAATACAGTATTAGTAAATTATGGAACAGCAGATACTTCCATAACAGATAATATATATCAAATTCCAACTGAACTTACTGACAATCTTTCCTTTGCCTTAAAGAATAATATCATTGTTGATTATTCATTTGCGGATATTGAAAAATCTGATGTCAATAAGGATTCCCAAAAAGATAATATAGAAAAATAGGCAGCACACAACACACAATATAGCCAATAAGGGTTTCGGTGGTATTGTTATTCGGCTCACGGGCAAGAAAAGATTCTGCTTCCGACAGTGACTATGATGTCCTGGTATTGACTTCTTCTGATTTATCTCCCCAGGAGAAATTACCACTTAGAACGAATATCAGAAAAGATCTCCTTAAAGATGGGATCATATCAGACATCCTGATTCAAAGTAAGAAAGAAGTAAAGATAAAGAGAAAGCTGCCGGGTCATATTATTAATTACATCCTTAAAGATGCCATTCTAATATGACAAAAGACAAATTTGAATACATTGAGAATTGGTTATTCAGAGCAAATGAAGATATTGCTGTAATAGCGAGCCTGGTAAATTCAGGTGCTGAATATTATACAAGTAGTATTTGCTTTCATGCTTAGTAAGTTTCAGAAAAATTTCTCAAAGCATGTTATGTCTGGCGTATCATGATAATGAACTGACAAATATGTCAGCATTGACCTGGCTCTTTACCTCTGTAAGAGCCTCCGATCCCGGACACACCTTATTTTAACGGTATCATTAATTTCCCACGGACATTATACCATTTCCAGAAAATGGTTCAGCAAGAGACCATCCAATTATTAAGTTAGAACAAGACAACAGAGAATAACATTATCACAGAAAGCAATATTGAACATCTGCCCGGGCCCGTGAAAAATTGGCTTCGTAGCTCTGGTGTTATTGGACAACGTTTTATCAGCATTGGGAAAATGACACAAAAGGCTGAAATAGTATGGTTTCCCTTCCTGGCTTTAAGTCCTTATATCACCTGGCAACAGATAGACGACAACAGCGCAAAAGCGGCAATGATCTCGACCTGGAAGTTTGATTCAGCCGATTGAAATTGGTTGAAACTGGAAGTAACAAAGGTAAAATATGACTAATCAACCCTTAAGGTGTTCCTGACTTTCAATAAATCTATAAAGTGTAAGCTGTAAGCATTCGGTTTTCCACGTATCGACATAGGAGTGAACCTGGTCTATTTTGCCACGGTTAGGTTTTTATAACCCTTCCGGTGTTTTATGATATTTTGTAAATTAATGCTGGAGTGTTCGACAGCTCTTGTTTAAAACATAATATAACTTATTATTACCTATTTAAGGAATATTTAAATTTATTACCGATTTAGGGAATTATTATAGGTTTGTATTCTGTAATACCAATAAAGCAGAATGTTGATAGCAGTTATCACCGGTGATATTATCGCATCAAGAAAGCTGGAAGACCAGGATAAATGGTTGGTTCCGTCAGCCGAATTGGTACAGGTTATACTGCACAAGCCCCAAATAACACAAGAGGAGGTTGGCAAAAAGTTAGGTATTAAGCAGAGCGGGGTTAGTCGAAGATGGAACAGGGCCAATGTCCATGAGATTTTGGAAGTTAACCGGATGTTTCAGAAAAAATAAAAAACCTGCTATAATAATGGTGCTGACCAAGTTGCTTCTGGCTCATTTTATTGGAGATTTTCTGTTGCAGCCCAACAGTTGGGTTAAAGAGAAGGAGAAACTCAAAACGGGTTCCATCAGATTCTATCTGCACATTCTTATTCACGGAGTTTTGGTATTCCTGTTGCTTTGGAATCTAACTCCATGGCTTCTGGCCATATTCATTATGGTATCGCATGGAACTGTTGATTTCATAAAGCTGTATGCTCAAAAGGAGGATAATAAGTCCTCATGGTTTTTAATCGACCAGCTTCTACATATTGTCACCATCGTATTGGTATGGTTCTTAGTATTTAAACCCCGGCTGAACTTTACCGGATGGTATGAAAACAGCACTTTCTGGGTTTATGCCGTAGCCATACTTTTCATTACAATCGTATCGGGCATACTTATGTGGGAAGTGATGTCAAAATGGTCAAAATCTTTAAATGGCAGCTAAATCCGTTTTTCGCTTTGGCGATTTAAAGGAATCAAAAGACAGGAAGCTAACCGAGTATATTCTAATAGGTACATTGCTGAGTTTTGGAATAGCCGTAGCTGTTGGGCTACTGGTGCTCTTTGTTGCATAATCCATGAATATACAATGAGTATAACAGGTAAAGATTTCCGCTATTCATGGCGCTGAGGAGCGGCGCAACTTGTGAGTTTTTTAATTAGGACTCAAAAACTATTAATCAACCGTGACTTTCTTTTTACCATTACTTCGCTAATTCAATTTTACAGAAACAAAGTTACGTAGCGCTCCCGCATCCAAAAGAAATGTGCCTGAACGCCAAGAGTAAAACAAGATAGAGATTACAAAACCAAAAAGAGTTATACAATAATTATTTTAAAAAAATAATTTAGATTATTTGGTGGTATAAAATAGTGTTCGTATTATTGCGAATTGAAAAATATAATAATGAGCAGGAAAAAGTCATTTACAGATGAACAAAAGCAAATAGCAAGGCTTGCAAAAGCTATGGGGCATCCTGTGCGTGTGGCAATTGTTCAAATGCTTTTAACCCAGAAATGTTGTTATCATGGCGATATGTCCGAGGTAATTCCGGTGGCAAAAAGTACTTTGTCGCAACATTTAAGCGAACTAAAAGATGCCGGGATTATTCAGGGAACAATTACTCCGCCCATGATAAAATATTGCATTAACAAAGAAAAATGGGCTGTGGTTAAAAATCTTTTTGGGAACTTATTTGAAACTAATGCTGTTTTTTGTGAATCGTGTGAAGTTTAGTTTTTTTTGCTTTGGGTGTTCGTTGTTTTACGAACTACGAACATTCTAGTTTGTTTATAACCGAGAACATGAAGATATTGATTTTATGTACAGGCAATAGCTGCAGAAGCCAAATGGCACATGGCTTTTTACAGTCATTCGATGCCAACTTAACGGTGTGTTCGGCAGGAACGAAAGCGAATGGAAAACTTAATCCCAAAGCAGTAGAAGTAATGAAAGAAGCAGGTGTGGATATTTCACATCACACATCGGGTAGTGTTGAAAAATATCTTGGTGAAGGATGGGATTACGTGATCACAGTGTGCGGTGAAGCGAATGAGACTTGTCCTGTGTTTGCAGGAAAAGTAAAGCACCGTCTGCATATTGGATTTGACGATCCCTCGGATGCACAGGGTACGCCCGAATTTATCCATAACGAATTTATTCGGGTTCGTGATGAGATAAAACAATCGTTTTTAGAACTATATAACTCAAAACTGAAAAGCAATGAGTAGGGGAAAGATGAGTTTTTTAAATAAAAACTTAACCCTATGGATATTTATTGCAATGGTATTGGTATGGAACGATCTGGCTGAAGGCAATCGTGAATATGGAGCAGGACTTGTAGCTCTCAACTCAATTTTTCAAGTTGTGCTTTATAGTTTTTACGCCTGGCTGTTTATCACCATTCTTCCGCCTATGTTTGGATTTGCGGGGGCTGTAGTCGATATCTCAATGGCAACAATAGCCAAAACTGTAGGCATCTACCTGGGTATTCCATTTGTGACCGGCTTCCTAAGTCGTATAATTCTTATACAACTTAAAGGAGAGCAGTGGTATCAGGAAAAATTCATCCCTGTTATATCACCAATCACATTAATAGCCCTGCTTCTCACCATTGTGCTGATGTTCAGCCTCAAAGGCGAATTGATTGTGCAAATACCACTGGATGTGGTTCGTATTGCCTTACCACTTCTCATATATTTCGTTGTGATGTTCTTTGTAAGTTTCTTTGCCGGCAAAGCAGCAGGTGCTGCCTACGACCAGAATGCATCAGTTTCATTTACAGCTGCCGGTAATAATTTTGAGTTAGCAATCGCTGTTGCTATCGGAGTATTCGGGCTACACAGCGGCCAGGCATTTGCCGGGGTTATCGGACCACTCGTAGAAGTACCCGTATTGATAGGCTTTGTTAATATCTCTTTTTGGCTTAAACGCAAATATTATAAATAGTTCAATCACTTAAATTCAAATTGAAGATGAAACATGTTCTTTTAATTATGCTAAGCCTGTTATTGGTTACAGCATGTAATAG